>NZ_JAUSZJ010000002.1:942500-1102500 GCF_030817475.1 Streptomyces sp. V2I9
CGGAGGCGGGCCACGCGCAGGCTGTTCCCCGCGCCGGTCCAGATGATGCCGGCGAGGATCGCGGCGAGCAGCGCGTCCATGACGGTCTCGACCCCGCCGATGTCCTGGGAGTCGCCGCCGAGCGTTCCGGTGTGGGTGAGCAGCGGCAGTCCGACCAGGACGACGACGGCGAGGCCGCGGCCGACCCAGGCGGCGGCGACGGTGCCGCTCATGGGCTTGCCGGTGATCTTCCAGACGACGGCGCGGAGCATCCGGCCGCCGTCCAGGGGGAGGCCGGGCAGCAGGTTGAAGGCGGCCACGATGAGGTTGGAGATCATCAGGCCGGCCAGCAGGACGCCGGGGACGGTGCCGGGCTCGACGAGCTGCATCGCACCGTAGAAGACGCCGCCGAGGACCAGGGACAGGAGCGGTCCGACGAAGGCGAGGACGAACTCGCGGCCGGGGGTCTCGGTCTCCTTCTCGATCTCCGAGACGCCGCCGAAGAACTGGAGCTGGATGCGGCGGACCGGGAGTTTGTAGCGCAGCGCGGCCACCGTGTGGGCCAGTTCGTGGACGAGCACGGAGGCGTAGAAGGCGATGGCGAAGAACAGGGCGACCAGATAGCGGGCGCCGCCCAGCTCGGGCAGGACGCGGTCGAGCTGGCCGCCGAATACCCAGGTGATCAGCGCGGCGACGACGAACCAGCTGGGGGCGACGTAGACGGGCACGCCGAAGGGGCGGCCCATGAGCAGGCCGCCACCGGGGTCCGCGGGGCGTTTCGGCTTGCCGGGGCCGGCACCGGGGCCGGTGCCCCCTGAGCCGGGCTGCGGCCGCCCGCTGTCGCCGCTGTCGTCCACGGGTTCCCTTCGGTCGGGTGTGTGGCCTGTGCCACGATCATGCACGTGCGAGGGTCTGCCGTCGATGGTATGCCGCTCGCTGTCGGTGGCGGGCCGTAGGGTCGTGAGACATGACCTCCGTGCCGCGTCCACCCCAGCCGCCCACGTCGCTGTCGCCGTCGCGGGCGAGCGATTTCATGCAGTGCCCCTTGCTCTACCGCTTCCGGGTGATCGACAGACTGCCGGAGAAGCCCAGCGAGGCGGCTACCCGCGGCACGCTGGTCCATGCAGTGCTGGAGCGGCTCTTCGACGCCCCGGCGGCCGACCGTACGGCGCCGCGGGCGCGGGCACTGGTCCCCGGCCAGTGGGACCGGCTGCTGGAGTCGAAGCCGGAGCTGGGCGAGTTGTTCGACGGGGATGCCGGGGGCGAGCGGCTGACGCGCTGGCTGGGCGAGGCGGAGCGGCTGGTGGAGCGGTGGTTCTCGCTGGAGGACCCGACGCGGCTGGAGCCGGCGGAGCGCGAGATGTTCGTCGAGACGGAGCTGGAGTCGGGGCTGCGGCTGCGCGGGGTGATCGACCGGGTGGACGTCGCGCCGAGCGGCGAGGTCCGGATCGTCGACTACAAGACGGGGAAGGCGCCGCGGCCGGAGTACGCCGAGGGGCCGCTGTTCCAGATGACGTTCTACGCGCTGGTGATCTGGCGGCTCAAGGGCGTGGTGCCGCGCCGGCTCCAGCTGGTCTATCTGGGCAGCGGCGACGTGCTGACGTACGACCCGGTGATGGCGGATCTGGAGCGGGTGGAGCGCAAGCTGCTGGCGTTGTGGGACGCGATCGCGCTGGCGACGGAGACCGGTGACTGGCGGCCCCGGCCGACGAAGCTGTGCGGGTGGTGCGACCACCGGGCGGTGTGTCCGGAGTTCGGCGGGACTCCCCCGGTCTACCCGCTGTCCGTCCGCCCGGCGGACGCGGACGAGGGCGACCAGGGCAGAATGGGACCGGTCCGGGCCGAGGCCGGCCGAGCCGTGGCCCTTGAGGGCCCTTAAGGAGTTCCTGTGGCGATCCGCGTCCTTCTGGTCGACGACCAGCCTCTGCTGCGCACCGGTTTCCGGATGATCCTGGAGGCGGAAGGCGATCTGGCGGTGGTGGGCGAGGCCGGTGACGGTCTCCAGGCCATCGACCAGGTGCGGGCGCTGCAGCCCGATGTGGTGCTGATGGACATCCGGATGCCGCGTATGGACGGGGTGGAGGCGACCCGTCAGATCACCGGCCCCGGTAAGGACGGCCCGGCGAAGGTGCTGGTGCTGACCACCTTCGATCTCGACGAGTACGTGGTGGAGGCGCTGCGCGCCGGCGCCAGCGGCTTCCTGCTCAAGGATGCTCCGGCGGCCGAACTGGTTCAGGCGATCCGGGTGGTGGCGGCGGGCGAGGCGATGCTCGCGCCGAGCATCACGCGCCGCCTGCTCGACAAGTACGCGGACCATCTGCCGTCCGGCGAGGAGCCGGTCCCGGACGCCCTGCACACGCTGACGGACCGCGAGCTCGAGGTGCTGAAGCTGGTGGCGCGGGGCCTGTCCAACGCGGAGATCGCGGCGGACCTGTTCGTCAGCGAGACGACGGTCAAGACCCATGTGGGCCACGTGCTCACGAAGCTGGGTCTGCGCGACCGGGTGCAGGCCGCGGTGTACGCGTACGAGAGCGGGCTGGTGCGCCCCGGCGCGCAGTAGCCGCCCCCGCGCCCGGTGAAGCCGTCCGGCCCGTCGTTCCCCTCCCGTGGGGGCGGCGGGCCGGACGGCGTTGCGGCACTCAGGCGTTGGGCCGGTTGAGTTCCCAGAGCTGCAGTTCGGAGGTGGCGCTGACGGACCGCTCGACCCCGGCGATCCCGTCGCGGGAGGCCACGTACTGCTTGCCCTGCCAGATCGGGAGCACCGGTACGTCGTCGGCGACGATGTCCTGGAGCTTCTCGTAGGTGTCCGCGGCGGCGGCGCGGTCGGCCGTCCGGCGGGACTGCGGGATGAGCACCTTCTCCGCCTCGCGCGACCGGTAGGGCGAGTTGAGGAAGTTGTCGGTGTCCAGGAAGGGCGCGGTGTAGTTGTCCGGGTCCGGGAAGTCGGGGAACCAGCCCATCCCGTAGGCCGCGTAGTCGCCGCGCTTCTGCTCGGGGCGGTACGTCGACCACTTCTCGCCCCCGGACGGAGACCTTGAAGAGGCCCGAGGCGTTCAGCTGCTGCTGGATCGCCCGGAACTCCTCGGCGGTGGCCGGGCCGTAGTGGTCACTGGTGTAGTGCAGGGTGAACTTCACCGGCGTCCTGACCCCGGCGTCGTCGAGGATCTTGGCGGCCTTGGCGGTGCTGGGCTCGCCGTACTTGTTGAAGAAGGCGTTGGTGTGCCCGGCGATGCTGGACGGGATCAGCGAGTAGAGCGGCTCGGCGGTGGTGCCGTAGACCTTCTCCGCGATCCGGCCCCGGTCGATGACCTGCGCCATGGCCTGCCGCACCGGCTTGGTGACCACCGGGTCCTTGGTGTTGAAGCCGAGGTAGCTGATGGCGAGGCCGGGCAGTTCGGTGAGATCCACACCTTCCTCCGGCGCCACGAGCATGGCGTGGGCCTGCTCGGGCGACATGGCCCGCGTCATGAGGTGGATCTTCTTCTCGTCGAGCGCCTTGCCCATGGCTCCGGCATCGGGGAAGAGGTCCATCTCGACCTTGTCGTTGAGCACCTTCAACTCGCCCTTGTACGAAGGGTTCCTGGCGAATTCGATCTTGACGACGCGGCCGTCCTCGATCTCCGGCTTCATGGTGTACGGGCCGGAACCGTTCACCTGGAAGCCGGTGCGGGCCGCCTTCGCCGGGTACTGCGCCTTCGGGACGATGCCGGCGGCCGGGGTGGCGAGCTTGTACGGGAAGGTCGCGTCGGGCGTGTCCAGGTGGAAGATCACCTGGTCCTCGCCCTTGGTCTCGATCATGTCGATGTTGGCGAGCAGGCCGACGGGCCCGCTTTCCGCGCCGATGTCGATGACGCGCTGGATGGAGTGCTTCACGTCCTCGGCGGTGACGGGCGTCCCGTCGGCGAACGTGAGGCCCGACCGCAGGGTGCAGCGGTAGCGCTCGTTCGCGGTGTCGGTGAAGGAGCAGCTGCGGGCGGCCTCGGGCACCGGCTCGCCGCCGCCGCCGGGCACGGTGGTGAGGGTCTGCACGGTCTGCCGCAGGACGTTCCAGACGCCCGCCTCGTAGCCGATGGCCGGGTCGAGCGGCGCGGGGTTCTCCCGCGAGGCGACGAGCTGGTCCGTGGTGCCGACGACGATGGCGCCCTTGCCATCGGCGCCACCGTCCGTGCCGCCGCAGGCGGCGAGCACGGGGGCGAGCAGGCCGACGACGGCCGGCAGCACCAGGGTCTTGCGGTTCATCTGGACGTTCTCCCTCATCCCGGCAGGTGAGGGATCAACGCTAGTAGCCGTGGCTCCACGCCCCGGACCGTCCGGCGGACGGCTCGCGCCGCCCCGGCCGCCCACCGGGAGATCATATGATCACGATGTCGGACAGATCATCCGATCTCGGTGGCCCGCCAGGCGGTTTCGCGTGAGGAAGGTCACCGTTCCCCCCTCTTCACAGAGGCACCCCTCAGGTGATCCACATCCACGGAACGTTGCCGGAACGCACACGGACCGGGCAGAACGTCCGCTGTTCGTTCACATGTGCGCGCGGTGTGCCCCTCAGCCCGTTCCGGTGATGAGCTTGCGCAGGAAGGCCAGATCCACGTCTTCGAGGGAGCCGACCACGACGCGCCCGACGTTCGGGGCGATGGGGGCGACGGACGGCACCGCGACGACCCGGCACCCGGCGGCCTCGGCGGCGGCCACCCCGGTCGCGGTGTCCTCGATGACGGCGCAGCGCCAGGGGTCGGCGCCGAAACCCGCGGCGGCGGTGAGGTAGGGCTCGGGGTGGGGCTTGGTCCGGGTCACCTCGTCGCCGGCGACCGTGAGCGCGAAGTGGTGGTGACCCACCGAGTCCAGCACCCGGTCGATGATCCGGCGGTGGGAGGCGGAGACCAGCGCGGTGGGCACCTCGTGGACGGCCAGTTCGGCCAGCAGCCGCTCGGCCCCCGGCATCAGCGGCACGCCCCGGCTGATGCGGCTCTCGAACCCGTCGTTGAGCAGCACGGTCAGCTCGTCCAGCCGGATGTCGGCGCCGGTGGCGTCGATGAGGTAGCCGGCGCTGCGGGTCATCGGGCCGCCGACGACCACGTCCCGCCAGGACTCCTCCAGCCGGTGCCCGAGGCCGGCGAAGACCTCCTTCTCCACGTCCCACCAGAAGCCCTCGGTATCGACCAGGGTTCCGTCCATGTCGAGAAGGACCGCCTGCAGAGCGGCTCCTTCGGCCGTGCGGGTCAAGGACGCGGGAACCGTACTGGTCATCCGGCACACCTTCCGTCGGGGGGCGAGAAGGCCGGCCGCCGTTCCCACGGGTGGGAGGGCGACCGGCCTGCACTGGACCGACCAGTGTACGACGTGTCGGGTCGCGGTGCGCGAAGGACGCGGGACCGCGGCGTGAACGCGGGGCTAGCGGGCGTTGAAGTACTTCGCCTCGGGGTGGTGGATGACGAGGGCGTCGGTGGACTGCTCCGGGTGGAGCTGGAACTCCTCGGAGAGGTGCACCCCGATCCGCTCCGGCTGGAGCAGGTCGGCGATCTTCGCCCGGTCCTCCAGGTCCGGGCACGCCCCGTAGCCGAGCGAGAACCGCGCGCCCCGGTACTTCAGCGCGAACATGTCCTCGACCTCCGCCGGGTCCTCCCCCGCGAAGCCCAGCTCGGCCCGGACGCGGGCGTGCCAGTACTCGGCCAGGGCCTCGGCGAGCTGGACGGAGAGGCCGTGCAGCTCCAGGTAGTCGCGGTAGGAGTCGGCGGCGAACAGTTCGGCGGTGGCCTCGCCGATCCGGGAGCCGACGGTGACGATCTGGAGGCCGACGACGTCCGTCTCCCCGGACTCCTCGGGGCGGAAGAAGTCCGCCAGACAGAGGCGGCGGCCGCGGCGCTGGCGCGGGAAGGTGAAGCGCGTGCGCTCGGATCCGTCCTCGTGGAGGAGGATCAGGTCCTCGCCCTTGGACACGCAGGGGAAGTAGCCGTAGACGACGGCCGCCTCCAGGAGGTTGTTGGACTGGAGGTGGTCGAGCCAGCCCCGCAGACGCGGGCGCCCCTCGGTCTCCACCAGCTCCTCGTACGTCGGCCCGTCGCCGGTCCTGGCCTGCTTGAGCCCCCACTGGCCCTTGAACAGGGCGCCTTCGTCGAGCCAGGAGGCGTACTCCTTGAGCGGGATGCCCTTGATGACTCGGGTGCCCCGGAACGGCGGCTCGGGGACGGGGTTGGTGGTGGAGACGTCCGAGCGCACCGAGCCCTCGGGCTCCTGGACCTCCGGCACCGCCGCGTCGGTGTTCTTCCTGGGGACCCGGCGCTGCTTCAGCTCGGGCAGAGCCGCGCCCGGCACCCCGCGCTTGACGCCGATGAGCGCGTCCATGAGGCGCAGGCCCTCGAAGGCGTCGCGGGCGTAGCGGACCTCGCCCTCGTAGATCTCGTGGAGGTCCTGCTCGACGTAGGCCCTGGTCAGCGCGGCGCCGCCGAGAATGACCGGGAAGTCGGCGGCCATCTTGCGCTGGTTCAGCTCCTCCAGGTTCTCCTTCATGATCACGGTGGACTTCACCAGGAGACCGGACATGCCGATGACGTCGGCGCGGTGTTCCTCGGCGGCTTCCAGGATCGCGGAGACGGGCTGCTTGATACCCAGGTTGACGACGTTGTAGCCGTTGTTGGAGAGGATGATGTCGACGAGGTTCTTGCCGATGTCGTGGACGTCGCCGCGGACGGTGGCCAGCACGATGGTGCCCTTGCCCTCGTCGTCGGACTTCTCCATGTGCGGCTCCAGGTGGGCCACCGCGCTCTTCATGACCTCGGCGGACTGGAGGACGAAGGGCAGCTGCATCTGGCCGGAGCCGAACAGCTCGCCGACCACCTTCATGCCTTCCAGCAGCGTGTTGTTGACGATGTCGAGGGCGGGGGTGTCCTGGAGGGCCTCGTCGAGGTCGGCCTCCAGGCCGTTCTTCTCGCCGTCGATGATGCGGCGCTGGAGCCGCTCGTCCAGCGGGAGGGCCATCAGCTCCTCGGCCTTGCCCGCCTTCATCGACTTCATGTTGACGCCCTCGAACAGCTCCATGAGCTTCTGGAGGGGGTCGTAGCCCTCGGCGCGGCGGTCGTAGATCAGGTCGAGGGCGACCTTGACCTGCTCCTCCTCCAGCCGGGCGATCGGCAGGATCTTCGAGGCGTGCACGATCGCCGAGTCCAGACCGGCCTTGACGCACTCGTCGAGGAAGACGGAGTTCAGCACCACGCGCGCGGCCGGGTTGAGGCCGAAGGAGATGTTCGAGAGGCCGAGGGTGGTCTGGACGTGGGGGCGGCGCTTCTTCAGCTCGCGGATGGCCCCGATGGTGGCGATGCCGTCGCCGCGGGACTCCTCCTGACCGGTGCAGATGGTAAAGGTCAGGGTGTCGATGAGGATGTCGGACTCGCGGATGCCCCAGTTGGTGGTGAGGTCGTCGATGAGCCGCTCGGCGATGGCGACCTTGTGCTCGACGGTGCGGGCCTGGCCCTCCTCGTCGATCGTCAGGGCGATCAGCGCGGCGCCGTGCTCGGCGGCCAGGGCGCTGACCCGGGCGAAGCGGGAGTCGGGGCCGTCGCCGTCCTCGTAGTTGACCGAGTTGAGCACGGCACGGCCGCCGAGCTTCTCCAGGCCGGCGCGCAGAACGGGCAGTTCGGTGGAGTCCAGCACGATCGGCAGGGTGGAGGCGGTGGCGAAGCGGCCGGCCAGCTCGGTCATGTCGGCGACGCCGTCGCGGCCCACGTAGTCGACGCAGAGGTCGAGCATGTGCGCGCCCTCGCGGATCTGGTCGCGGGCCATCTCCACGCAGTCGTCCCACCGGGCCTCCAGCATGGCCTCGCGGAACTTCTTCGAGCCGTTGGCGTTGGTGCGCTCCCCGATCGCCAGGTAGGCGGTGTCCTGACGGAAGGGGACGTGCTGGTAGAGGGAGGCGGCGCCGGGTTCGGGACGCGGGTCGCGCTCGGTCGGCGACAGCGCGCGGGCCCGCTCGACGACGGCCCGCAGGTGCTCGGGGGTCGTACCGCAGCAGCCGCCGATGAGGGAGAGGCCGTAGTCCCGGACGAAGTGCTCCTGGGCGTCGGCCAGCCCCTCGGGGCCGAGCGGGAAGTGCGCGCCGTCCTTGGTGAGGACCGGCAGGCCGGCGTTGGGCATGCACATCAGGGGCGTACGGGAGTGGCGGGCGAGGTAGCGCAGGTGCTCGCTCATCTCGTCCGGGCCGGTCGAGCAGTTCAGCCCGATCAGGTCGATGCCCAGGGGCTCCAGGGCGGTCAGGGCCGCGCCGATCTCGGAGCCCAGCAGCATGACGCCGGTCGTCTCGAAGGCGAGGGAGCAGATCAGGGGCACCTGGACGCCGAGGGCGTCCATCGCCCGGCGTGCGCCGATGATGCTGGACTTGGTCTGGAGCAGGTCCTGGGTGGTCTCGACGATCAGCGCGTCGGAGCCGCCGGCGAGGAGGCCCTCGGCGTTCCGCTGGTAGCCGTCGCGCAGGACGTCGTAGGTGATGTGGCCGAGCGAGGGCAGCTTGGTGCCGGGACCGATCGAGCCGAGGACCCAGCGCTGCCGCCCGTCCTCGGCGGTGAACTCGTCCGCGACCTCGCGGGCGATCCGGGCGCCGGACTCGGAGAGCTCGTGGATGCGGTGGGCGATCTCGTACTCGTTGGCGGCGGAGTGGTTCGCGCCGAAGGTGTTGGTCTCGACGCAGTCGACGCCGACCGCGAAGTACTCCTCGTGGACCGAGCGCACGATGTCGGGCCGGGTGATGTTGAGGATCTCGTTGCAGCCTTCGAGGTTCTCGAAGTCCTCCAGCGTGGGGTCCTGTGCCTGGAGCATGGTGCCCATCGCCCCGTCGGCCACCACCACGCGGGTGGCGAGTGCATCTCGGAGCGCGTCTGCGCGGGTCCGGCTGTCGGCGGCGGATGTCGGCAACGAGGCCATGGATGATCTCCCGGGGATGCGACGGCTGTCGGCTTTGCGCCCTTCTCGGGGAAGGCGCACGCCGCCAGCCTAGCCGGATCGCCTCCGGGCCCGTCGATGCGTCCGAACGGCGGACTGCATGCTGTGCGGGGTGCGGCGGGTGCGCTCCGGTGGCGGAGACTTTCCCCCGGAGTCCGGCGCAGGTCGGCATCGACCGATAGTGTTCAGCATTGTCGAACCGAGGTGGAGGAGTACGGCGCGATGGCCAAGAACATCCAGTCGCTGGAGCGGGCGGCCGCGATGCTGCGTCTGCTGGCGGGCGGCGAGCGCCGGCTCGGGCTCTCCGACATCGCCTCCTCGCTGGGGCTGGCCAAGGGCACCGCGCACGGCATCCTGCGCACCCTCCAGCTGGAGGGGTTCGTGGAGCAGGACGCGGCCTCGGGCCGTTACCAGCTGGGCGCGGAGCTGCTGCGGCTGGGCAACAGCTATCTGGACGTCCACGAGCTGCGGGCGCGCGCCCTGGTCTGGACCGACGACCTGGCCCGCTCCAGCGGTGAGAGCGTCCACCTCGGGGTGCTGCACCAGCACGGCGTGCTGATCGTCCACCACGTCTTCCGGCCCGACGACAGCCGCCAGGTGCTGGAGGTCGGGGCGATGCAGCCGCTGCACTCCACGGCGCTGGGCAAGGTGCTGTCCGCGTACGACCCGGTGGCCCACAGCGAGGTCATGGAGGCGGAGCGCCGCTCCTTCACCGGGCGCACCGTCACCGCCGCCGACGATTTCGAGACGATGCTCGACCTGGTCCGCGCGCAGGGCTGGGCGGCCGACGCCGAGGAGACCTGGGAGGGCGTCGCGGCCGTGGCCGCCCCGGTGCACGACCGGCGGAGGATGCCGGTCGGGGCGGTCGCCGTGACCGGCGCGGTGGAGCGGGTGGCTCCGGCCGGGGTGCTGCGGCCCGAGCTGATCGCGGCCGTGCGCGACTGCGCCCGCGCCGTCTCGCGGGATCTGGGCGCCGGCCGCTTCTGAGCACCCTGGCCCATACCCGCACGGCCCCCTACCGCTCCGCCGCCCCGCGCGGGTACGCCGTACGACCCCCGCCCGCCCCGCGCGGGTACACGGCGCGGGCCGCCCTCATGCCGCGCTCCGGGCCCCCACGCACCGGCGCGCCCACGCTCCCGCCGCACGCGGGGTAACGATCGCGTCGCGCACCGAGTCGTGGCCCACAGAACCCTTGACGCTTCCTTCACTCGGGGGAAACACTGCCGTTCAACGGTCGGCATTGTCGAACGCCTAACGGCAATACGCGTTAGGGTGTGACAGTGCCAAGGGCCGGTCAAGCCCTTACAGGTGGGTTGCCCACGCTTCGTGGATACCCATCTGGGGCGCGGAACACCGGCGGGACCGGTGGTCCGCTCTCCCCTGGACGAAGGACAAAGGAGTCGCGGGTGTCCAGCTCCGACATTTTCATCGGCGAGACCATAGGTACCGCCGTACTCATCCTGCTCGGCGGCGGTGTCTGTGCCGCCGTCACGCTGAAGAGCTCCAAGGCCCGTGACGCGGGCTGGCTCGCCATCACCTTCGGGTGGGGCTTCGCGGTGCTGACCGCCGCCTACCTCGCCGGCGGGGTGTCAGGCGCCCATCTGAACCCCGCGGTCACGGTCGGCCTGGCCATCCAGGGCGGTACCGAGTGGGGTCACGTTCCCCTCTACCTCGGCTCGCAGCTGCTCGGCGCGATGATCGGCGCCCTGCTGGTCTGGGCGGTCTACTACGGCCAGTTCCACGCCCACCTGACCGACCCGGAGATCGTCGGGGCGAAGTCCGCCGACGAGGGCATGGTCGACCGGGCCGCCGCCCCGAAGGCGGGCCCGGTGCTCGGGATCTTCTCCACCGGTCCGGAGATCCGCAACGGCGTGCAGAACGTGATCACCGAGATCATCGCCACGGTCGTGCTGGTCCTGGCGATCCTGACCCAGGGCCTCAACGACGAGGGCAACGGCCTCGGCGTGCTCGGCGCGCTGATCACCTCCCTGGTCGTCGTCGGCATCGGCCTCTCGCTCGGCGGCCCGACCGGCTACGCCATCAACCCGGTCCGCGACCTCGGTCCGCGCATCGTGCACTCCCTGCTGCCGCTGCCGAACAAGGGTGGTTCGGACTGGGGCTACGCGTGGGTACCCATCGTGGGTCCGCTCGTCGGCGGCGCACTCGCCGGCGGGCTCTACAACCTCGCCTTCGCCTAGTCACCCCTCCACCACCTCACAGACCTCCGGGAGCACTCAGTGACCGACGCACACACCACCGGCACCCACGGCACCGGCCCGTTCATCGCGGCCATCGACCAGGGCACCACCTCCAGCCGCTGCATCGTCTTCGACAAGGACGGCCGGATCGTCTCCGTCGACCAGAAGGAGCACGAGCAGATCTTCCCGAAGCCGGGCTGGGTCGAGCACGACGCGACCGAGATCTGGGAGAACGTCCAGGAGGTCGTCGCCGGAGCCATCGTCAAGGCCGGCATCACCTCCGCCGACGTCAAGGCGATCGGCATCACCAACCAGCGTGAGACCACCCTGCTGTGGGACAGGCACACCGGTGAGCCGGTGCACAACGCGCTGGTCTGGCAGGACACCCGTACCGACGCGCTCTGCAAGGAGCTCGGCCGCAACGTGGGCCAGGACCGCTTCCGCCGCGAGACCGGGCTGCCGCTCGCCTCGTACTTCGCCGGCCCCAAGGTCCGCTGGCTGCTCGACAACGTCGAGGGACTGCGCGAGCGCGCCGAGCGCGGCGACATCCTCTTCGGCACCATGGACTCCTGGGTCATCTGGAACCTGACCGGCGGCACCGACGGCGGTGTGCACGTCACCGACGTCACCAACGCCTCCCGCACCCTCCTGATGAACCTGCACACCATGTCCTGGGACGAGAAGATCCTCTCCTCGATCGGCATCCCGGCCGCCGTGCTCCCCGAGATCCGCTCCTCCGCCGAGGTCTACGGCCACGCCAAGGGCGGCGTCCTCGACGGTGTGCCCGTCGCCTCCGCGCTCGGCGACCAGCAGGCGGCCCTGTTCGGCCAGACCTGTTTCGCCGAGGGCGAGGCCAAGTCCACGTACGGCACCGGCACGTTCATGCTGATGAACACCGGCTCCACCCCGGTGAACTCGTACAACGGGCTGCTCACCACGGTCGGTTACCAGATCGGCGACAAGCCCCCCGTGTACGCCCTGGAGGGCTCCATCGCGGTCACCGGTTCGCTGGTGCAGTGGATGCGCGACCAGATGGGCCTGATCAAGTCGGCCGCCGAGATCGAGACGCTGGCCTCCTCGGTCGAGGACAACGGGGGCGCCTACTTCGTGCCCGCCTTCTCGGGTCTCTTCGCCCCGTACTGGCGTCCCGACGCGCGGGGCGTGATCGCCGGCCTCACCCGCTACGTCACCAAGGCGCACATCGCCCGTGCCGTCCTGGAGGCCACCGCCTGGCAGACCCGCGAGATCAGCGACGCCATGACCAAGGACTCCGGCGTCGAGCTGACCGCGCTCAAGGTCGACGGCGGCATGACGTCCAACAACCTGCTGATGCAGACGCTCTCCGACTTCCTGGACGCGCCCGTGGTGCGCCCGATGGTCGCCGAGACCACCTGCCTCGGCGCCGCCTACGCCGCCGGTCTCGCCGTCGGCTTCTGGCCGGACACCGACGCGCTGCGCGCCAACTGGCGCCGGGCCGCCGAGTGGACACCCCGCATGGACGCGGACACCCGTGCCCGCGAGTACAAGAGCTGGCTCAAGGCCGTCGAACGGACCATGGGCTGGATCGAGGACGAAGAAAGCTGACGAGGAGCATCACCATGACCACCCTGCAGAGCGTTCCCGCCCTCGGAACGCACCCGGCCTCCGGCTCGCTGCCGAGCCGCGCCGAGACCCGTGACCAGCTGTCGCGGGCCACGTACGACCTCCTGGTCATCGGCGGCGGCATCCTGGGCATCTCCACCGCCTGGCATGCCGCGCAGGCCGGGCTGCGGGTGGCCCTGGTGGACGCCGGCGACTTCGCCGGCGCCACCTCCTCCGCCTCCTCCAAGCTCCTCCACGGCGGTCTGCGCTACCTCCAGACCGGCGCGGTGAAGCTGGTCGCGGAGAACCACTTCGAGCGGCGCGCGGTCTCCCGCGAGGTGGCCCCGCACCTGGCCAACCCGCTCACCTTCTACCTGCCGGTCTACAAGGGCGGCCCGCACGGCGCGGCCAAGCTCGGCGCGGGCGTCTTCGCCTACTCCGCGCTCTCCGCGTTCGGCGACGGCGTCGGCCACGTCATCTCCCCGGCCAAGGCCCAGCGCGACGTCCCGGAGCTGCGCACCGACAACCTCAAGGCCGTCGCGGTCTACGGCGACGACCAGATGAACGACGCCCGCATGGCGCTGATGACGGTCCGCGCGGCCGTCGACGCCGGCGCGGTCGTCCTCAACCACGCGGCCGTCACGGGTCTGCGCTTCACCCGCGGCCGGGTCACCGGCGCGGACCTCCAGGACCGCACCGACGGTACGGAGTTCGGCGTCACCGCCCGCCTCGTGCTGAACGCCACCGGCCCCTGGGTCGACCACCTGCGGAAGATGGAGGACCCGAACGCGGCCCCCTCCATCCGCCTCTCCAAAGGCGCGCACCTGGTCCTCAAGCGGACCCGGCCGTGGCGGGCGGCGCTGGCCACCCCGATCGACAAGTACCGCATCACGTTCGCGCTGCCGTGGGAGGACATGCTGCTCCTCGGCACGACCGACGAGGAGTACGAGGGCGATCCGGCGGACGTCGCGGTGACCGAGGCGGACACCGTGCAGATCCTCGACGAGGCGGCGTTCTCGATCAAGGACCAGCAGCTCTCGCGCGATCTGATCACGTACTCCTTCGCGGGTCTGCGGGTGCTGCCCGGCGGTCCGGGCGACACGTCCAAGGCCAAGCGCGAGACGGTCGTCACGGAGGGCCGCGGCGGGATGCTGTCGGTCGCCGGCGGCAAGTGGACGACCTTCCGCCACATCGGCCGCACCGTGATGAACAAGCTGGCCGCCCTGCCGGGCCACCCGCTGGCCGAGGACATGGAGCCGATGAACCGGCTGCCGAGGAAGCTGCCGCTGCCCGGTATCGCCAACCCGAACGCGGTCGCGCACCGGCTGCTGGTCGACGGTCCCGCGCCCGGCCCCCGGATGGCTCCGGACACCGCCCGGCACCTGGCCACGCACTACGGCTCGCTCGCCTTCGACATCGCCCGGCTGGCGAACGAGAACCCGGCGCTGGCCGAGCGCGTCCACCCGGACGCCCCGGAGATCTGGGCGCAGGTCGCCTACGCCCGCGACCACGAGTGGGCCGAGACGGCGGACGACGTGCTGCGCCGCCGGACCACGCTGACGATCCGCGGCCTGGCCACGGACGAGGTCCGCGAGGGCGTCGAGAAGCTGCTGGCCGACCGGGACTGAACCACCGATCCACCCCCCACGGGTACGGGGACGGGGGCGGCCTCCGCACGGGAGCCGCCCCCGTTCGGCGTCCGCGCGCGCCAGCGGCTCCTGACAGGGCGTCGGCCGCCCGTCCACGGCGGCGCGGGAGCCGTCCGGCCGCGGGTGTGCGGGGCCATGATGCACGGTTCCGCGCGTTGATCCACTCCTGGTGGCAGGGTTCACCCGGCCGTGCGGGAGGGCTGCGGACCGGGGCCCCGGAAGCCGTAAGGTTGCTCCGTACGCATGGAGTCAGCGGAAGGAGGCCCGGGTGATCGAGCTCGAGTCGGTGCCCGAGCTGGTCGACCCGGTCATGGTGGCCGCGTTCGAAGGCTGGAACGACGCCGGGGACGCCGCCTCCACAGCGGTCGGTCATCTGGACCGGGAGTGGAAGGGCGAGGTGTTCGCGGCGCTGGACGCCGAGGACTACTACGACTTCCAGGTCAACCGGCCCACGGTGTGGCTGGACGGCGGGACGCGGAAGATCACCTGGCCGACGACGCGGCTGTCCGTGGTGCGGGTGGGCGGCGAGAAGCCCCGCGACCTGGTCCTGGTGCGCGGCATCGAGCCGTCGATGCGCTGGCGGTCGTTCTGCAACGAGATCCTCGGCTTCGCCCATGAGCTGGGCGTCGAAATGGTCGTCATCCTGGGCGCGTTGCTCGGGGACACCCCGCACACCCGGCCGGTGCCGGTGAGCGGCGTCACCTCCGACCCGGACCTGGCGCGGACGATGGACCTGGAGGAGACCCGGTACGAGGGCCCCACGGGCATCGTGGGCGTGCTCCAGGAGGCGTGCACGCACGCCGGGGTGCCGGCGGTCAGCCTCTGGGCGGCGGTCCCGCACTACGTGTCGCAGCCGCCGAACCCGAAGGCGACGCTGGCCCTGCTGAACCGCCTGGAGGATCTGATCGGGCTGCGCATCCCGCTGGGCGAACTGCCCGAGGACGCGCGGGCCTGGCAGGTCGGTGTGGACCAACTCGCCTCGGAGGACAGCGAGGTGGCGGAGTACGTGCAGACGCTGGAGGAGGCGCGGGACACCGCGGAGCTGCCCGAGGCGTCCGGCGAGGCCATCGCCCGCGAGTTCGAGCGCTATCTGCGGCGCCGGGACGGCGGTCCCGGACAGGGGCCGGGCGGCCACG
Source organism: Streptomyces sp. V2I9 (assembly GCF_030817475.1). NCBI lineage: Bacteria > Bacillati > Actinomycetota > Actinomycetes > Kitasatosporales > Streptomycetaceae > Streptomyces > Streptomyces sp. V2I9. The sequence goes on from NZ_JAUSZJ010000002.1 coordinate 957,972, forward strand.
CCACGGAGTCCGGCGACGTACCGTATCTGCGCGACACCTCCGGCGGCCGCACGCGCCCCCCGAAGCCGCCGCGTCCGGAGACGGGGCGGGGCAAGGGTGCCGATGACCAGGGCGCCCGGGGATCTGACGAGGCGTCCGACGGCGAGGCGGGCGGACCGGACGGGCCGGGCGGGACGGCCCCCGGCGACGGCCCTGACCGTCCCGAGGGGGACTGACCGGAGAACGACAGGAGCGCCGCACGGGGAAACGATCCCGTGCGGCGCTCCTGTGCGTGGGGTCGGGCTCGGGCGCGGGGTAACTCCGCCGCGCGTCCCGGTCGCCGTGGTCCCCGGCCCCGTTGGCGCCGGTGACCTTCACGGAGGGCGGCCGGGCCGGACGGCTCGGCCGCCCTCCGTGCTACAGCGCGACCCCCAGCAGGGCGTCGACCGTACGCGAGACGAGGCCGGGCGCGCCCTCGTCCGTACCGCCCTCCGCGCCCTGCAGCGCGGCCCAGCGGTCCACCGCGGCCAGCGCGGCGGGGCTGTCCAGGTCGTCGGCGAGGGCCTCGCGGACCTCCTCGACCAGCGCGTCGGCGGACGGCCCGTCGGGGCGGGAGACGGCGGCCCGCCAGCGCGCCAGGCGCTCGACCGCGTCGGCCAGCACCTGGTCGCTCCACTCCCAGTCGGAACGGTAGTGACGGGAGAGCAGGGCGAGCCGGATGGCCGCCGGGTCCACGCCGTCCCGGCGCAGCGCCGAGACGAAGACCAGGTTGCCGCGCGACTTGGACATCTTCTCGCCGCCCAGGCCGACCATGCCCGCGTGGACGTACGCGCGGGCGAACGGGTGCTCGCCGGTCAGCGCCTGGGCGTGCGAGGCGCCCATCTCGTGGTGCGGGAAGGCCAGGTCGGAGCCGCCGCCCTGGACGTCGAAGCCCATGCCGAGGTGGTCCAGCGCGATGGCGACGCACTCGATGTGCCAGCCGGGGCGGCCCTCGCCCAGGGAGGCCCCGTCCCAGCTCGGCTCGCCCGGACGGGCGGCCATCCAGAGCATCGGGTCGAGGGGGTTCTTCTTGCCGGGGCGCTCCGGGTCTCCGCCGCGCTCGGCGGAGAGCAGGCGCATCGCCTCGGCGTCGAGGCCGGAGACCTCGCCGAAGTGCGGGTCGGCGTCGACGGAGAAGTAGGTGTCGCCGTCCAGGTCGTAGGCGGCGCCCGCGTCCCGGAGGCGTTCGACGAGGGGCACGATGCCCGGTATCGCCTCGACCGCTCCGATGTAGTGCCGCGGGGGCAGCATCCGCAGGGCGGTCATGTCCTCGCGGAAGAGTGCCGTCTCGCGCTCCGCGAGCTCGGTCCAGTCCTGACCGTCGCGCACGGCCCGCTCCAGCAGCGGATCGTCCACGTCGGTCACGTTCTGGACGTAGTGGACCTGCCGCTTGGTGTCGAGCCACACGCGCTGAACCAGGTCGAACGCGTTGTAGGTCGCCGCATGACCCATGTGGGTCGCGTCGTACGGCGTGATGCCGCAGACGTAGATGCGGGCGACGGGACCGGGGTCAAGGGTGATCCGTCCGCCGGTCGCGGTGTCGTGGATCCGAAGGTCGCGGCCCTTGCCGGGCAGGGCGGGGACCTCAGAAGCGGGCCAGGCATGCATGCCATGAGCGTAACCGGACGATGCTTCCGGATACGAACCGGATCCGGAATCCTGTCCGAAGAGGCACTCTTGCGGAACCGTCGGCGTCATGCGGGCGGACGGCGCGTCCTAGACGGGCGGCCAGGGGATCGGCGGCCACTGCCCGCTCGGCTGCGGGTGCACGCCGCTCCTGATCAGACCGGCGACCCGCTCCCGCAGGGCCGCCAGCTCGGCCGGGGTGATGAGTTCGGCCATCCGTGTGGCGAGGGCGGTTCCCGGTGCCAGCTCCGCGGTGAGACGGCCCAGTACCTGGCGGGCTTCCTCGGTGAGCGGCTCGCCGGCCCATCCCCAGAGCAGGGTCCGCAGTTTGTCGTCGGCGTTGAAGGTGACGCCGTGGTCGATGCCGAAGAGTCCTCCGCCGGCGCCGGGCAGCAGGTGCCCGCCCTTGCGGTCCCCGTTGTTGATCACCGCGTCCAGCACCGCGAGGCGCCGCAGCCGGGGATCGTCGGCGTGCACCAGCAGCGCGGTCCTCCCCTCCCCCACGTCCGCGAAGCCCACGGCCTTCCAGCCGTCGCCCGGCTCCTCGCCCTCGACGAGCGCCAGCAGGGAGGGCGCCTCCTCGTCGGACGCGGGACCGTCGATCCAGAGCTGACACATCCCCTGCCCGTACGGTCCGTCCCGCAGCACGGTCGGCGGCACCAGGTCCCAGCCGGTCGCGCGGGAGATCTCGTACGCGGCGACCTCGCGCTGGGCGAGGGTCCCGTCGGGGAAGTCCCAGAGCGGCTGCTCCCCCGCGACGGGCTTGTAGGCACAGGTGCGCTCCTCTCCCTGGTGCGCCACCGTGCAGTGCAGCACCGCGTTGGAGGCCCCGCCGACCTGCCCCAGGACGGTGAGCGTGCCCTCGGAGAGCAGGGTGAGCAACTCGGGGTCGGTCAGGCTCCGCGACGGTATCCGTTCTGGCGCGGGCATACGTGTCCTTCCGGGTCGAGCGGCAGGCTGCACAGCGGGCACGGCGGGCGGCCGGCGTTGACGACGTCCAGGGCACGCTTGGCGAAGGCACGGGCCTGGGCGCCGCTGAGCCGGACGCGGAGCATCGGCGGGCCGTTCTCCTCGTCCTGGAGGAGCTTCTCCTCGGCCTCCGCGAGGTCGTCCTCGGACTCGGCGTCGAGCTCGACGAGGGCCTGCGCCTCGACGATCATGCGCTGTTCCTCGCCGTCCCAGGCCAGGGCCATGGTGCCGACCCGGAACTCCTCCTCGACGGGCACGTCGAGCGGCGCGGTGTCGGTGACGTCGGTGGGGGCCACGGCGGGCACCGGGGAGTTGCCCCCGGTACGGCGCACGACCTCGTCGAGCAGTTCGTCGATCCGTTCGGCGAGCGCGGCGACCTGGGTCTTCTCCAGGGCCACGCTGGTGACCCGGCCCTGCGAGGACGCCTGCAGGAAAAACGTACGACGGCCAGGCAACCCGACCGTACCGGCCACGAATCGGTCCGGGGGGTCGTAGAGGAACACCTGACGGGACACGTCCTGCTCCCTTGAGCTTCGATGGTGGTGGGGCGGCGCTACGGCGCGTCCACCCTACTGCCCGGAGCGATCACGGCGCGCCCGCGCCGCCGCCGACCGTCGCCTCCGCCGTACCGGCTCCCGAGGAGGAGGCCGCCGCGTCCGCCCCGACGGGGTTCGCGCGCGGGGCGAGGGCCGCCAGGTCGCCGGTGTCCCCGAGCCGCAGGAGGAAGGGGCGCAGCCGGGTGTAGCGGATCGCGGTGACCGAGCAGGGGTCGACGTGGACGCGCTGGAAGAGGTCCAGGTGCATGCCCAGCGCGTCGGCCACCAGGGCCTTGATGATGTCGCCGTGCGAGCACATGACGTACGTGGCGTCCTCGCCGTGCTCGGCCTCGACGCGCTCGTTCCAGTCGCGTACGGCGTCGACGGCGCGGGCCTGCATCGCGCGCAGGGACTCGCCGCCGGGGAAGGCCGCGGCGGAGGGGTGCTGCTGCACGACGGCCATCAGGGGCTCGTCGGCGAGTTCGGCCAGCTTCCGCCCCGACCAGTCGCCGTAGTCGCACTCGCTGATCCGGTCCTCGGTGTGCAGGGGCAGGGCCGGGTCGGCGTCCAGGAGCGGCTGGAGGGTCTGCCGGCAGCGCTCCAGGGGGCTGCTGACGGCGAGGACCGGGGAGAGGGCGGACAGCCGGGCGGGAAGGGCCGCGGCCTGCTCGGCGCCGCGGTCGTCGAGGCGGACGCCGGGGGTGCGGCCCGCGAGCACTCCGGCGGTGTTGGCGGTGGAGCGTCCGTGGCGTACGAGGATCAGCGTGGGCATACCCGCCAGCCTAGAGGGCCGGGAAAGGTGCGTGAGGGGCGGTTCACGGGGAAGAATGCCCGCCGTGATCGTGGACTGTGCCATCTACCGGGACGGGCGCCGTACCGAGCGGCCCGCCGACTTCTCCGACGCTCTGGACGAGGCGCGCGCCTCGCACGACGCGTTCCTGTGGATCGGACTGCACGAGCCGACGGAGACGGAGTTCGATCTCGTGCGTGACGAGTTCGGGCTGCACCCGCTGGCCGTGGAGGACGCGCTGCGGGCGCACCAGCGGCCCAAGCTGGAGGTGTACGACGACTCGTTGTTCGCGGTGCTCAAGCCGGTCGTCTACGAGCCGGAGAGCGACACGGTCAGCGCCGACGAGCTGATGGTCTTCATCGGCGACGCGTTCGTGGTGACGGTCCGGCACGGCGAGGGCGCCCCGCTGGCGGCCGTGCGCCGCCGCCTGGAGGCCGAGCCCGAGGTGCTCAAGCATGGCCCGACCGCCGTGCTGTACGCGGTCAGCGACGCGGTCGTGGACCACTACATGGACGTGGCCGGGGAGCTCCAGGTCGACCTGGAGGAGCTGGAGACGGAGGTCTTCGCGCCGACCTCCTCGGGCGATTCGAAGAACACCGCCGCCCGGATCTACACGTTCAAGCGGCAGGTGCTGGAGTTCCGCCGGGCGGCCGGTCCGCTGACGGGCCCGATGACGCGGCTCGCGGGGGCGGGCGTGCCGTTCGTCCACGCGGACGCGCAGCCGTTCTTCCGGGACGTCGCCGACCACCTGACCCGCGCCAACGAGCAGGTGGAGGGGCTGGACCGGTTGCTCTCGGACATCCTGTCGGCGCATCTGGCGCAGATGGGCGTGCGGCAGAACGACGACATGCGCAAGATCTCCGCCTGGGCGGCCATGGCCGCCGTCCCCACGATGGTGGCGGGCATCTACGGCATGAACTTCGACCACATGCCGGAGCTGCACTGGTCGTGGACCTATCCGGCGGTGGTCGGTCTGATGGGCGTGGCCGTGGTCGGTCTGCACCGGCTGTTCAAGCGGCGCGGCTGGCTCTGAGGGCCCGTGGGTCCGGCGGCCGGGCTCAGGCGTATGCGTGTTCCGGGGCGGCGGGACCGCCCAGCGCGTCGCGCAGCCGCGGCGTCTCCAGGCGCACCATCCGCCGCCAGCCGACCAGGCGCTCGTAGGCGTACACCGCGTGGATGCCCGCGGCGAGCACGGCGGCCTTGGGGCGCGACCAGCCCAGCACGCGGCCCATGTTCGCCATCACCGCGAGGCTGACGTCGCGGTAGATCCGGATCTCGGCCAGGGCGCACTCGCGCATGGTCCGCTGGATGGTCCGCCCGTGCCCGGCGCGGGCGAGGCGCAGCAGTTCCTCGTGGCAGTAGGCGAGGTGGTTGTCCTCGTCGGCGGAGATCATCCTCACCGCGCGCCCGATGTCGGGGTGGTCGGCGAAGTACCGGCGCAGCAGGCGCATCTGCTCGGAGGCGCGCTGCTCGGTGACGCGGCTGTGGGCCAGATAGGTGATGATGTCGCGCTCGGTGAGCCGCTCCTCGCCCCGCAGCCGGGAGTGCGCGAGGCCGATGCCCTCCTGCTCCAGGAGCATCGTGTAGTCGGTCTCCGGCGGGACCTCGACCGGCGGCAGCCCGCGCTTCCTCAGCAGGGCGTTGAAGATCCGGCCGTGCTTGTCCTCGTCGGCGCCGTGCCGGACGATCTTGGGGGCCAGGTCGCGGCTGCCCTCCGGGACGAGGGCGGCGATCCGCGCGTTCTCCCAGCCGCCCTGGGCCTCTCCGCTCGCGGCGATGGAGCAGAAGAGCCGGTAGGACTCGTCGTTGTCCAGAATCTCCTGGAAAAGGGTCTGCGCTGAGAGCATGCCGGCCACCTCCGTACCCGTCGCCCGCCGAGCCGCACTCCGCGGGGCAGTAGTCCGCAGAGAGAGTCAACGGCCCGCCGGGGCGGTCGGCAACCGGAGCGGTCGCCGGCGGCGCGGTCGCGGGCGGCGCGCCCCACGCCGTAACCCCGGCGCGCCCGGCGCGTTGTTCCCGGTGACGGCCGTGGCGGGGAAGACCCCCGAGCCCCCACCACGGCCGTAGTGCTGCTCCGGGAGGATCAGGCGAGGCCGGACCGCTCCAGGGCGTCCGTACCGGCGCGCAGGGCGGTGAGCCGCTCCTCCAGGGTGAAGCCGGCCGGGGCGAGGTTCAGCGTGGTGACCCCGGCGGCGGCGTACGCCTGCATCCGCTCGGCGATCCGCTCGACGGGACCGAGCAGCGCGGTCTGGTCGATCAGCCGGTGCGGCACGGCGGCGGCGGCGCCCGCCTTGTCCCCGTCCAGGTACTTGTCCTGGATCTCGGCGGCCTCCTTCTCGTACCCCATGCGCTGGGCGAGCTGGTTGTAGAAGTTCTGCTTCCGGCTTCCCATGCCGCCGACGTACAGGGCGGTGTAGGGGCGGAACATGTCGGCGAGGCCGGTCACGTCGTCGCCGACCGCCAGCGGCAGCGTCGGGCTGACGTCGAAGCCCTCCATCGTCAGGCCGGCCTTCTCGCGGCCCGCGCGCAGCGGCTGGATCGCGGTCTCCTCCAGGTGCTCGGCCGAGGGGAAGATCAGCAGGGCGCCGTCGGCGATCTCGCCGGTCTGCTCCAGGTTCTTGGGGCCGATCGCGGCGATGTAGAGCGGGATGTGCTCGCGCTGGGGGTGCACGGTGAGCTTGATCGGCTTGCCCGGACCGCCGGGGAGCGGCAGCGTCCAGTGCGCGCCCTCGTACGCCACCCGCTCGCGGGTCATCGCCTTGCGGACGATCTCCACGTACTCGCGGGTGCGGGCCAGCGGCTTGTCGAACTTCACGCCGTACCAGCCCTCGGAGACCTGCGGGCCCGAGACGCCGAGGCCGAGGCGGAAGCGGCCGCCGGAGAGCGAGTCGAGGGTGGCGGCGGTCATCGCCGTCATGGTGGGCTGACGGGCCGGGATCTGCATGATCGCGGAGCCGACGTCGATCGATTCGGTCTGGGCCGCGACCCAGGTCAGCACGGTGGGGGCGTCGGAGCCGTACGCCTCGGCCGCCCAGCAGACGTCGTAGCCGAGCCGGTCGGCCTCCTGCGCGACGGCCAGGTTGTCGCCGTCCATGCCGGCGCCCCAGTAACCGAGATTGATGCCGAGCCGCATAGCCGCTCCCCTTACTGATCAGTAACGTCCCTTGCTCCGGACTCTAGCGCGGGCGGCGGCGATGCGGCAGGCCCGGCGGACCTCCGCTTGTCCACAGGCCTCCACCCGGCGGGGCATCGGCCAGTAATCTCAGCCCCCATGGAGCAGAGGTATCTCGGCCGTACCGGCCTTCGCGTGTCCCGGATCGGGCTCGGCACCCTCACGTGGGGCCGGGACACGGACGAGCACGACGCCGCCGACCTGCTGAAAGCCTTCTGGGACGCGGGCGGCACCCTGGTGGACACCGCCGATGTGTACGGGGGCGGCGAGGCCGAACACCTGCTCGGGCGGCTCGTCGACAGCCTGATCCCCCGTCAGGACCTGGTCATCGCCACGAAGGCCGGGAACGTCCCCGACCCCTACCGCCGCGTCAACGGTTCGCGCGGGCACCTGCTGGCCGCTCTGGACGCGTCCCTGGAACGGCTCGGCACGGACTACGTGGACCTGTGGCAGGTCCACGCCTTCGATCCGGCGACCCCGCTGGAGGAGACGCTCCAGGCGGTGGACCAGGCCGTCTCCTCCGGCCGGGTCCGGTACGCGGGCGTGTCGAACTTCTGCGGCTGGCAGCTGGCGAAGGCCGCGACCTGGCAGCTCGCCACGCCCGGTGTGCGTACCCGGCTGGCCAGTACGCAGATGGAGTACTCGCTGCTCCAGCGGGGCATCGAGCGCGAGGTGCTGCCCGCCGCACTGGACCTGGGGATCGGGCTGCTGCCGTCCTCGCCGCTGGGACGCGGTGTCCTCACCGGCAAGTACCGCCAGGGCACCCCGTCCGGCTCGCGGGGGGCGTCCGAGCGGCTGGCCCCGTTCGTCGAGCCGTACCTCGACGACGCGGCGGCCCGGATCGTGGACGCGGTGGCGACGGCCGCGGACGGCCTGGCGACGAGTCCGCTCCAGGTGGCGCTCGCCTGGGTCCGGGACCGGCCCGGTGTGACCGCCCCGATCGTCGGCGCGCGCAACGCGGCGCAGCTCACGGAGGCTTTGTCGGTGGAGGTGCTTAGTCTTCCCTACGAGATCCGCCAGGCGCTCGACGATGTGTCGGCGCCCGTGCACCGCTATCCCGACCAGGACTGGAGCACCCTGTGACTGCGCTTCCCGGGGAAACCCCCGGCACGGACGACGCGACGGCCGAGGACGCGCCGGCCGCCGCCCCCGCGCCCGGGGACGGCGCCGAGCTCTCGGACGGCGGCTCCGAGACGCCTCCCGCCGCCGAGAACGGGGAGACCGGCACGCCCGAGACCGCGCCCGCGGACGGCACCGCGGACGCGACGCCCGAAGCCGACGCCTCCGACACCACACCGGGGGGCGGCTCCTCCGAGGCCACGACCGCCGCCGAGCTCTCGGAGGCGCAGGCCGAGCTGGCCGCACAGCGTGAGCTGCGGGAGCGGATCGAGAAGCGCAAGGCGGAGAAGGCCACGCCCATCTCCGCGGGCGGGGGTCTGAGCGGCACGGCCGCCGATCTGCTCGCGGCCGTCCGGGCGGTGGAGAGCGGCGAGAAGGCGGGCACCACGTTCTTCGCCCGGTCCGCTCCCGCCCCGGCCCCCGCTCCGCGCCCGGCCTCCCCCGGTTCCGCCCCGGCCGCCGCACAGCCGCCCCGGACCGCCGTGCCCGCGACCGCCCCCGCGCCGCAGGCCGCCTCGCCGGAGGCCCTGGACGCGGTGCGCGCGGTGCTCACGGAGGGCGGGGCGCCCGAGGCCCTGGCGCGTACGGCGCTCGGCGCGCTGGGCGAGCAGGCGGCCGGGCTGCTGCGTACCGACCCCTGGCATCTCCTGGCCGTGCCCGGCGTGCGGCCGGAGCAGGCCGACGGCTTCGCACGGGCGCTGCTGGGCGCGGAGTGCGGCCCGGACGACGGGCGCAGGACGGCCGCACTGGTCGGCTGGCTGCTGGAGCGCGCCGCCCTCCAGGGGCACACCGCGCTGGATGCCGATGCCGTACGGACGGCGCTCGCCGGACACGCGGTCCGCGACCCGGACGCCGCGGTGCTGAACGCCGTGGAGGAGGGCGTCGCCCTGCTCTTCCGGGAAGGCGGCGACCCGGAGCCGGACGGGACCGGGGCGGACGGGACCGGGGCGGACGAGGGCGAAGCGCGCGGGGCGGGCCCCGCGGAGGGCGCCGACGCGGCCGGGGAGCCCGTCCGGGTGCTGCTGGGCCTGGACCGCTACGCCCTGGCCGAGGAGAGCCTCGCGGACGGCCTGGCCCGGCTGGTCAACACCTGCGAGAAGGCCGCCGACTGGACGGAGGCGGCCGCCGCCGCACCGAGCTCCTCGGCCGCCGAGTTGATCCGTACGGTCGCCTCGGCCGGACTGGTCGTGCACAGCGGCGGCGAGGCGGCACGGGCCGAGCCCGCCGCGCTGATCGTGGCGGCTCGCGGCCTGGGCCTGCGGGCGCTGGGCGCGGCCCACAGCGAGGACGGCCGCCGCCGGCTCGCGGAGGCCACCGGTGATCCCGGCACGGCGGTCACCCTGGCCGGCCTCCTCTCCGGCGCCCAGGGCCCCGGCCGCGACGAGGACGGGGCGCTCGCCCTGGACCTGCTGGTCGTGCTGGACGCCCCGCAGCTGGACGTGGAGGGCGCGGCGGTCCTGGTGGAGGCGCTGGCCGACGGGGCCCGGCTGGTCCTGAGCGGCGATCCCGGCGTGCTGGGCTCGGCGGGGGCCGGGCGGGTCTTCGCCGATGTGCTGGCCGCCCGCGCCTGCCCGCAGGTCGTCTCCCGCACCCCGGACCCCGGACCGATCGGCGAACTGGTCTCCGGCATCGGCATCGGCGAGCTGAACCAGGTCGACGCTCCGGGCAAGGAGGTGGTGATCGTCCCGGTGCGCGACGCGGGAGAGGCGGTCCACCGCACCGTGCAGCTGGTCGCCGACTCGGTGCCCCGCGCGTTCTCCATCCCCGCCGAGGAGACCCAAGTGATCACCGTGGGCCATGGCGGAGCCGCCGGGACCAGGGCGTTGAACGAGGCGCTGAAGCAGCGGCTCAATCCGGGCCCCGGCCGGTTCGGCGGGTTCGACCCGGGCGACCGCGTGGTCCATGTGCCCGCGCCCGGCCGGGCGGTGCCCGGAGTGGTGCGCTCGGCCGACGCGGAGGGCCTGCGGCTGGACTGCGGCGGCGTCCCCGTCGTCGTACCGCAGGAGCGGGTGGAGTCGTCGGTGCGGCACGGCTGGGCCCTCAGCGCCCACCAGGCGGCCGGGATGCGCTGGCCCGCCGTGGTCGTCGTGCTGCCGGGCGACGCCGTGCAGGGGCTGAGCCGGCCGTGGGTGTACACGGCGTTCGGCCGCGGCGAGCGGCATCTGTCGGTGGTCCACGGGGCCGACCGGGCGCTCCCGCACGCGGTGGCGGAGATTCCGGCCCAGGAGCGGACGACCCGGCTGCGCCCGCTGCTGGAGGCGCTTCCGACGCCCGACGCGGCGTCCCTGAGCGGATGAGCGACGCCGGACGGAACCGCCCCCGACCGTGACGGCCCGCACGTCGGCGGGGCGGGGCCGCACGGACGGCGGCGGGCCCGGACAGCGGTGGGGCCCGGTGCGTGGTGCACCGGGCCCCACCGTCGCGTCCGGTGCGGGTCGGGGGGGAGCGGGACGGGTCAGCGTTCACCCGCCGCGGGTCCGGCGAAGTCCTCGTCGGCCTCGTCCTCCTCGTCGAAGACCGCGCTGACGTCGAAACGGCAGACGACCAGTTCGGGGTCGGCGTCGTCGAACGGGGCACCCAGCCACTCCCCCGGCTCCGGCGCGGTGTCGGCGGCCGAGACCCAGAGCGTGGAGTCGCCCTCCTCCAGGCCGAACTCCTTGTGCCGGGAGGCGATCTCGTCCGGTTCGTACTCGCCGAAGAGGACGCCGAGCGCGGCGTGGACGCTGGTACCGACCACGGGCGCCGTGTCCGGCCGGCCGCCGGGACCCGCGTCGAGGTCGGCGAGCCGCTGGGCCTGGGCGAGGAGGCGCGGGGGCTCCGCGACCACGTAGTCGCGCCGGATCAGGACGCTGAGCGCGCTGGGCTCGGCGGGACCGGCGTAGGGAGGCAGGGAGCCGTCCGCGCCGGGGATCTCGAAGGGGGTGACTTCGTCGTGACGGTCGTAGAGGAGTTCGTCGTAGACCTCGGCGGCAGCGGCAAGGGCGTTGAACGCGTCGTAGACGGCGGGGTCGTCGTCCCCGGTACGGCGTTCGACCGCGTCGAGGTGACGGTCGATCGCGGTTTTGACCGCTTCGGCGGCGGCACGTACCTCGGCAGCGGTGGGCTGCGCAGCATCAGACATAGTGCAGACGCTATCCGTACCAGGGCTCTGCCCGCACAATAGATGCGATGCCGGAATACGAATTCATCGACGTGTACGTGCCGCGCGGGGTGTCCCGCAAGGAAGCGGCCCGACTCCTGACCGACCACGCCGAGTACGGACACTGGGAGCTGGACCGCCTGACGCTCCGCAGGGACGGCAGCCGCCGGGTGCGGCTGCGCCGCCGGATCATCCGTCAGCTCCGGGCCACCTGGTGACATGGAGCGGGCCCCGCGATCGCGGGGCCCGCTCTTCATGCTTCGGCTCTGCCGTGGCCTGCGTGCCGGGTCAGGCGGCGCTGCGCGTGCGGCGGTAGAGCACCGATCCCGCTCCGGCGAGCAGCAGTCCGGCGGCGGCGGGGATGAGCACGTCGAGCCCGTCCCCACCGGTCTGCGCGAGCTGCTCCTCGGGGAAGTGGGGCTCGGGGGTGTTCGGCTCGGGCGGCTGGTTGACCGGCGGGTCGACCGGCTTCTCCGGGGTGACCGGAGGCTTCTCCGGCTGCTCGGGCGGCGGGGGCGGAACCTCGGAGTCGTTGGAGCAGCTGTTGCCGAAGACGGGGTTGAGCAGCCCGACGACGCTGATGCTGTTGCCGCAGAGGTTCACGGGGATGTCGATCGGCGCCTGGATCGAGTTGCCGGAGAGGATGCCGGGCGAGCCCTGGGCGACCCCTTCGGCCGTGGCACCGCCGCCGCCCGGGGCCCGGTGGCGTCCGGTGCCGGGCTCGGTGTGGCGGTCCGACGCGGTGGTGTCTCCGGCCCGCGCGCCGTTGCCGGAGCCGCCGGGGACCGTGCGGTTCTCCGGGGCGGCCGAGCGGTCGCCGGCGCGGCCGGATTCCGTCGTTCCGTTTCCGCAGTCGTTTCCGCCGGCCGGGTTGAGCAGTCCGCCGACGCTGACGGAGTTGCCGCAGACGTTGACCGGGATCTCGACCGGGACCTGGATCGAGTTGCCGGACAGCACGCCCGGGGAGCCGGCCGCCGTGGCGCCCGCTCCGGAGTCGGCGTGGGCGTATCCGCCACTGAGTGCGAGCACACCGCCCGCAGCCGCCATGGTGATCAGGCCTTTACGAGTGACCTGTCGCATAGGTTCGTTTCCTGCCTTCTGGCTTCCGAAAAACCCCCGGACATGACCGTGCGGGAGCCGAATGCCGAACAGTCCCGGAGTGCATGGAGTGCACTCCGGGACCGGTCGAGCTCAAACCCTTACGGGTTGACGTTCAACGTCAGGCGTTGACGCAGGTGTTGCCGAAGGCGGGGTTCAGCAGACCGATCACGGAGACCGTGTTGCCGCACAGGTTGATCGGCACGTGGACCGGGACCTGGACGACGTTGCCGGAGAGCACGCCGGGGCTGCCGATGGCCGCACCCTGGGCGCCCGCGTCGGCGGAAGCCATGCCCGCACCCGCGAGAACGAGGCCACCGGTAGCAGCCGCAACTGCGACGACCTTCTTGATCATGATTCCTCCTAGTTGGAAAGCGCGGTCCCAGCCGCGGACCGCACACCATGTAACGAGGAGGGTGTGGCGGGGCTACGTGTGAACGGCTCGTTTCACTCGTTCGGACATCTCCGCACAGGTGGACGAATCAAGGGCGCATCGGTCACCGGGCGGTCAGGAGTGGTCGATGAACCGGTCGAGCACCCGCACGCCGAACTGGAGCCCGTCGACCGGGACCCGCTCGTCCACCCCGTGGAACATCCCGGCGAAGTCCAGCTCCGGCGGCAGCTTCAGCGGGGCGAAGCCGAAGCCCCGGATGCCCAGGTCGTCGAAGGACTTGGCGTCGGTGCCGGCCGAGAGCATGTACGGCACGGCACGGGCGATCGGGTCCTCCGCGACCAGCGCGGTCTGCATGGCGTCGACCAGGGCGCCGTCGAACGTGGTCTCCAGGGCCTTGTCCGCGTGCACGTCCTCGCGCCGGACGTTGGGCCCGAGGATGCGGTCCAGGTCGGCCAGGAACTCCTCCTCGTACCCCGGCAGGTACCGGCCGTCCACGTGTGCCGTCGCCTGGCCCGGAATGACGTTGACCTTGTAGCCCGCGCCGAGCTGGGTGGGGTTGGCGGTGTTCTGGAGGGAGGCGCCGATGAGCTTGGCGATGCCGCCCAGCTTGGCGAGCGTCTCGTCCATGTTCTCCGGGTCCAGCTCGGTGCCCAGCGCGTCCGAGAGCTCGTCCAGGAAGTGCCGCAGCGTCTTGGTGACCCGCACCGGGAACTTGTGCCGGCCCAGCCGCCCGACCGCCTCGGACAGCTCGGTGATGGCGTTGTCCTTGTGGATCATCGAGCCGTGTCCGGCGGTGCCGTCCACGGTCAGCTTCATCCAGTGCATGCCCTTCTGGGCCGTCTCCACCAGATACAGCCGCAGGTTCTCGTCGACGGTGAAGGAGAAGCCGCCCACCTCGCTGATCGCCTCGGTGACGCCCTCGAAGAGTCCGGGGTGGTGGTCCACGAGATAGCGGGCCCCGTACGTGCCGCCCGCCTCCTCGTCCGCGAGGAAGGCCAGCACGATGTCGCGCGGGGGCTTGCGGCCGGTGCGCATCCTCTCCCGTACGACCGCGAGGGTCATCGCGTCCATGTCCTTCATGTCGACCGCGCCCCGGCCCCAGACGCAGCCGTCCGCGATCTCCCCGGAGAACGGGTCGTGCGTCCAGTCCGCCGCGTTGGCCGGGACGACGTCGGTGTGCCCGTGGATGAGGAGCGCCGGGCGCGAGGGGTCCTCACCCTCGATCCGGGCGACGGTGGAGGCCCGCCCCTTGTGCGACTCGAAGATCTGCGGCTCCAGACCGACCTCCGCGAGCTTCTCCGCCACGTACTCGGCCGCGAGCCGCTCACCGGGCCCCGAGTGGTCGCCGTAGTTGCTGGTGTCGATCCGGATCAGGTCACGACAGAGGTCGACGACCTCCTGCTCGGCGTTGCCGCCCGTCCCGGTCCGGCCCGTGCTGCTCTCGCTCACGCTGGTTCCCTCCGCTGTCGCTGTGGTGCTCCTCCTCATCCTCCCGCGCCCACGGCGTACACCCAAGGGCGCACACCCCCCGTCACGCACCGTTCACAGCAACCGGGGCGTGATCGAGCACCCTCGAATGTTTGCTATGGTTTTCCACGTCGGAACGGGCACGGCCCGCGAGACAGACACCTTGTCCGGGTGGCGGAATGGCAGACGCGCTAGCTTGAGGTGCTAGTGCCCTTTATCGGGCGTGGGGGTTCAAGTCCCCCCTCGGACACCAGCAGGAGCCCCACTTCGGTGGGGCTCCTTCGCGTTGTCGGACGGTCATGGAGAGGGGCGGCGGTGAGGGGTCGCAGGAGGTCGTCCGGCGGGCCGCTTCCCCAGCGGGACGGGATCGACGCGGTGCGGGTGCGGTTGCCGGAGGATCCGGGGAGCTTTCCGGCCACCGTCGGGGAGTATCTGGTCGGGCGGTTCGGCGGGGCGGTCGGGGCCGCGCGGGTGGCCGGGATGCTGGAGGCCGGGCGGTTCGTGGGGGCGGACGGGGCGGCCGTGCGGGACGCGGAGCCGTACACCGCCGGGCGGTGCCTCTGGTTCCACCGGGACTTCGCGCCCGAGGAGCCGGTGCCGTTCCCGGTCGGCGTGGTGTACCGGGACGAGCGGATCGTGGTCGTCGACAAGCCGCACTTCCTGGCGACGATGCCCCGGGGGCGGCACATCACCGAGACGGCGGTGGCCCGGCTGCGGCGGGAGCTGGACCTGCCGGCGTTGCAGCCCGCGCACCGGCTGGACCGGCTGACCGCGGGGCTCCTGCTGTGCGTGGTGCGGCCGGAGGACCGGGGCGCGTACCAGACGCTGTTCCGGGACCGGCGGGTGTGCAAGGAGTACGAGGCGGTGGCCCCGTACGACCCCTCGGTGGCGCTCCCCCGGACCGTACGCAGCCGGATCGTCAAGGAGCGCGGGGTGCTGACGGCGCGCGAGGAGCCGGGCGAACCGAACAGCGAGAGCCGGGTGGAGCTGGTGGAGCGGCGGGGCGGGGTCGGACGCTACCGGCTGCTGCCCACGACGGGGCGGACGCATCAGCTGCGGGTCCACATGAACGCGCTGGGGCTGCCGATCCTCCACGACCCGCTGTATCCGGTGGTGGAGGCGGAGGGGGCCGCGGACGACTTCTCGCGGCCGTTGCAGCTGCTGGCGCGGGTGCTGGAGTTCACCGATCCGGTCGGCGGGGAGCCGCGCCGCTTCATGAGCGGGCTGCGGCTCTCCGCCTGGCCGGAGGGGTGAGGCGGGCGGCTCTCAGTGGCCGCGCTCGATCCACTCGCCGAGCTGCGGGGCCTCCGCGCCGATGGTGGTGGGGTCGCCGTGGCCGGTGCGCACGGCCGTGTCGCCGGGCAGCGTGAGCAGCCGGTCCCGGATCGAGTCGATGATCGTCGGGAAGGACGAGAACGACCGGCCGGTGGCGCCGGGGCCGCCCTGGAAGAGGGTGTCGCCGGTGAAGACGGTTCCCAGCTCGGGGGCGTACAGGCAGACGGCGCCGGGGGCGTGGCCCGGCGTGTGCAGGACCGTGAGGGTGGTGCCGGCCACGGTCAGCTCCTGGCCGTCCGTGAGCGTGCCGTCGGGGGCGCGCTCCGGGTGGGTCGCCAGCCAGAGCGGCAGGTCGTCCGGGTGGAGCAGGACCGGGGCGCCGGTGGCCTCCGCGAGGGCGGGCGCGGCGTCGATGTGGTCGTTGTGCGCGTGGGTGCAGACGATGGCGCGCAGGGTACGGCCGCCGAGCGCGGCCTCGATGGCGGCGGCGTCGTGGGCGGCGTCGATGACGATCGCCTCGCTGTCGTCGCCGACGATCCAGACGTTGTTGTCGACCTCCCACTCGCCGCCGTCGAGGGCGAAGGTGCCGGAGGTGACCAGGTGGTCGATGCGGGCGGCCATCAGAAGACCACCACCGAACGCAGGACGTCGCCGTCGTGCATCCGGGCGAACGCCTGCTCGACGTCGCCGATGCCGATGGTCTCGGTGACGAAGGCCGCGAGGTCGAGGCGGCCCTGCTGGTGCAGGTCGACGAGCATCGGGAAGTCGCGGGAGGGCAGGCAGTCGCCGTACCAGGAGGACTTGAGGGAGCCGCCGCGGCCGAAGACGTCCAGGAGCGGCAGTTCGAGCTTCATGTCCGGGGTGGGGACGCCGACGAGGACGACCGTTCCGGCGAGGTCGCGGGCGTAGAAGGCCTGTTCGTACGTCTCGGGGCGGCCGACGGCCTCGATGACGACGTCGGCGCCGTTGCCGTCGGTGAGGGCGCGGATCGCCTCGACGGGGTCGGTGGAGCGGGAGTTGACGGTGTGGGTGGCGCCCATCTTCTTCGCCGTCTCCAGCTTGCGGTCGTCGATGTCGACCGCGATGATCTTCGCCGCTCCGGCCAGCCGGGCCCCGGCGATCGCCGCGTCGCCGACGCCGCCGCAGCCGATGACGGCGACGGAGTCGCCGCGGCCGACCTGGCCGGTGTTGATGGCGGCGCCGATGCCCGCCATGACGCCGCAGCCGAGCAGACCGGCGACCTCCGGGGCGACCTCGGGATCGACCTTGGTGCACTGGCCGGAGGCGACGAGGGTCTTCTCCGCGAAGGCGCCGATACCGAGGGCGGGCGACAGTTCCGTGCCGTCCAGCAGGGTCATCTTCTGCTTGGCGTTGTGGGTGTCGAAGCAGTACCAGGGGCGGCCGCGCAGACAGGCACGGCACTGGCCGCACACGGCACGCCAGTTGAGGACGACGAAGTCGCCGGGGGCGACGTCCGTGACGCCCTCGCCCACCGATTCCACGACGCCCGCCGCCTCGTGGCCGAGGAGGAAGGGGAACGCGTCGTTGATGCCGCCCTGCTTGTAGTGGAGGTCGGTGTGGCAGACGCCGCACGCCTGGATCTTCACGACGGCCTCGCCGGGCCCGGGGTCCGGGATCACGATCGTCTCGACCCTGACCGGCTCGTTCTTCCCCGGTGCGATGACCGCCTGCACCTGCTGTGCCATAACCCTGCTCCCTGCTCCCGCGCTGCGCGAAGATCGATCGCGGACCACCGTACGCCGTGGGGCACCCGCTACGGAGCGAGCACGTCCAGTTCGTGCAGGGCGCCCACCGCGATCTCCTTGGTGATCCGCTCGGCGGCCCCGGCGTCGCCCTCGCGGACCGCTTCGGCCAGCCGTACGTGGAGGGTGACGGCGGCCGGGTCGGGGTCCTCGAACATCACCTGGTGGTGGGTGCGGCCCGCCAGGACCTCGGCCACGACGTCCCCGAGGCGGGCGAACATCTCGTTGCCGGAGGCGTTGAGGACGATCCGGTGGAAGGCGATGTCGTGTTCGAGGTAGCCCTCCAGCTGCTGACCGCGCGAGGTGGCGACCATGCCGAGGGCGCGCTCGGTCAGCTCGGCGCACTGCTCGGCGGTGGCGTGGCGGGCGGCGAGGGAGGCGGCCACCGGTTCGATCGCGGAGCGCAGCACGGTGAGGGAGCGGAGCTGGCGCGGGCGGTCGGCTCCGGCGAGGCGCCAGCGGATGACCTGGGGGTCGTACACGTTCCACGCCTCGGTGGGGCGGACGGTCACGCCGACGCGGCGGCGCGATTCGACCAGGTGCATCGACTCCAGGACCCGGACCACTTCGCGGACGACCGTACGGGAGACGTCGAAGCGCTGGGCCAGCTCGTCGGTGCGCAGGACGCTGCCCGGCGGGCACTGGCCGGAGGAGATCTCCAGACCCAGGGTGTCCAGCACATGGGTATGCAGCCCCTGGCTCTGTGTGGTCATGGGGCAAGCCTAAGGGGCGACCTCTGGGAACAACAAGTACGACGTTTGCGTCACAGACCCTTGAATAAGTCGTACCTAATAGGTTTCAGTAGCGCGACGGACCGATGTCGAAGAAGACAGCGAGACACCCCCATGAACACGGCACCCCCCATGAGCACCCCCCACGTCGTCGTGGTGATGGGCGTAGCAGGAACCGGCAAGACCACGATCGGTCCCCTGCTCGCCGCCGAACTCGGCGTTCCGTACGCCGAGGGCGATGACTTCCATCCCCCGGCGAACATCGCCAAGATGTCGGCCGGCACCCCCCTGGACGACGACGACCGGTGGCCCTGGCTGGACGCCATCGGTGAGTGGGCGCACGGGCGTGCCGGACTCGGCGGGGTCGTCTCCAGCTCCGCACTCAAGCGGGCCTACCGGGACCGGCTGCGGGAGGGGGCGCCCGGCGCCGTCTTCCTGCACCTGACCGGTGACCGGGAGCTGATCGCGGAGCGGATGGCGGACCGCAAGGGCCACTTCATGCCCACCGCACTGCTCGACTCGCAGTTCGCGACGCTCCAGCCGCTCCAGGCCGACGAGGCCGGGGTGAGCGTCGACGTGTCCGGCACCCCTACGGAAATCACCCAGCGAGCCGTCGCGGCACTGCGCCGGCTCGACAGTTAAGGACCTTCACCGTGACCAGTCTCAGCGTCGAGATGCTGGCAGCGGACGCCGCCGAACCGATCACCTCGGCAGGCAACGCTCAGTTGGGCATCGCCGTCCTGGCGGGCATCGCCGTCATCGTTCTCCTGATCACCAAGCTCAAGATGCACGCCTTCCTGGCGCTGACCATCGGATCGCTGGCGCTCGGCTCCTTCGCGGGCGCGGCCCCGGCGGACACGATCCTCAGCTTCACCGCGGGCCTCGGCTCCACCGTGTCGGGCGTGGGCGTCCTCATCGCGCTCGGCGCGATCCTCGGCAAGCTGCTCGCGGACTCGGGCGGCGCCGACCAGGTCGTGGACACCATCCTGGCGAAGGCGAGCGGCCGGGCGATGCCCTGGGCGATGGTGCTGATCGCCTCGATCATCGGCCTGCCGCTGTTCTTCGAGGTCGGGATCGTGCTGATGATCCCCGTCGTGCTGCTCGTCGCCAAGCGCGGCAACTACTCCCTGATGCGGATCGGCATCCCCGCACTGGCCGGACTCTCGGTGATGCACGGGCTGATCCCGCCGCACCCCGGCCCGCTGGTCGCGATCGACGCCCTGGACGCCAACCTGGGCGTGACACTGGCGCTCGGCGTGCTGGTCGCCATACCGACGGTGATCATCGCCGGCCCGGTCTTCTCCCGTTACGCCGCGCGCTGGGTGGACATCGAGCCGCCGGAGAACATGATCCCGCAGCGGCCCTCCGAGGAGCTGGACCGCCGCCCGAGCTTCGGCGCGACCCTGGCGACCATCCTGCTGCCGGTCGTCCTGATGCTCCTGAACGCTCTCGTCGAGATCGTGGTCGACAACCCGGAGAACGGCCTCCAGAAGGTCACCATGGTCGTCGGCTCGCCGCTGATCGCCCTGCTCGCGGCCGTCCTGGTCGGGATGTTCACGCTCGGCCGGGCCGCCGGGTTCACCAAGGACCGGATCGCCGGCACCGTGGAGAAGTCCCTCGCCCCGATCGCCGGCATCCTGCTGATCGTCGGCGCGGGCGGCGGCTTCAAGCAGACGCTGATCGACGCCGGGGTGGGCCGGATGATCCTGGACTTCTCCGAGAACTGGTCGATCCCCGCTCTGCTGCTCGGCTGGCTGATCGCCGTCGCCATCCGCCTCGCCACCGGCTCGGCCACCGTCGCCACCATCTCGGCCGCCGGTCTGGTCGCCCCGCTGGCCGCCGACATGTCGACCTCGCACGCGGCTCTGCTGGTGCTGGCGGTCGGCGCCGGCTCGCTCTTCTTCAGCCATGTGAACGACGCCGGGTTCTGGCTGGTGAAGGAGTACTTCGGCATGGACGTCGGCCAGACGGTGAAGACCTGGTCCGTGATGGAGACGATCATCTCCGTGGTGGCGATGGCGTTCATCCTGCTGCTGTCGTTGCTGCTGTAGCGCGGTCCGTACGCGTTCAGGTGCGCCCGTCCCGGAACCGTCCGGGACGGGCGCCCGCGTCCGGGGACGCCGTACGTGCGGGCGGGCCGTAGGGGCGTCAGCGGCGGACGGTCTCGTTCCCGGCCGCCTTCTCCAGCTGGAACGCCTCGTTGCCGAGGCCGATGCGGGCGTGCGCCTCGGGCCGGACCGAGCGCAGCACGGCTCCGTGCACCAGACCGCCGACGAGGGCGAGGGCGATCACACCGGGCAGCAGCCAGGTGAGGGCCGAGCCGGGGCCCGAGCCGACGAGGACGTCGAAGTCGCGGACGGTGAGGACGGCGATCGACAGCAGCGCCAGTCCGGCGAGGGCGGAGGCGGCCAGGCGCGGGGCCTGGGCGCGGCCCGCACCGCGCTTGACGAAGAAGGCGATGACGGCGAAGGAGGCGGCGGCCATCAGCAGGATGACGCCGAGCGCGCCGACGTTGCCCATCCAGGTGAACAGCCGCAGGACGGGGACGGTGGGGTCGCCGACCGGTCGGTCGTCGGCGGCCGCGAACGCCAGGATGACCACCACGGAGACCGCGCTCTGGAGCAGCGAACCGGTTCCGGGGGCGCCGCTCGCCCGGTTGGTGCGGCCGAAGCGGGCGGGCAGCAGACCCTCGCGGCCCATGGCGAACGCGTAGCGGGCCACCACGTTGTGGAAGCTGAGGAGCGCCGCGAACATGCCGGTGACGAAGAGGATGTGCAGTACGTCGGTGAAGGTGGAGCCGAGCCGCTCCTCGGTGAGGCCGAACAGCATGCCGGGGCCCTGTTCGAGGGCGGTGCCGGCGATGGAGCCGGGCCCGGCGGCCACGGTGAGCGCCCAGGAGCTGACCGCGAGGAACAGCGCCGCGTAGCCGACCGCGAGGAACATCACCCGCGACACGACGACCTGCGGCCGGCTGGTCTCCTCCGCGTACACCGGGGCCTGCTCGAAGCCGACGAACGCGGCGACGCAGAAGCAGAGGGCGGTGCCGAGTCCGGCGCCGACGAGGGTGTCGGGGTCGAAGGCGTGCAGCGACAGCCCCTCGGGGCCCGGCTCGCTCACGGCGGCGATGTCGAAGATCACCACGAGGGCGCACTCGATGACCAGCAGGACGCCGAGCACCTTGGCGTTGAGGTCGATCTTCAGCCAGCCCAGGACGGCGACGACGGCCGCCGAGACCAGGGCCGGGACCCACCACACCAGCTCGATGTCGAGGTAGGTGGCGAAGATGCCCGAGACCTCGAAGCCGAGGATGCCGTAGATGCCGACCTGCATCGCGCTGTACGCCACCAGCGCCACGAGCGAGGCCCCGGCGCCGGCGGTGGGGCCGAGTCCCCGCGCGATGTACGCGTAGAACGCTCCCGCGTTGTGGACGTGCCGGCTCATCTCCGCGTAACCGGCGCCGAACAGCATCAGGACGGCGCCCAGGATGAGGTAGAGCAGCGGCTGCCCGACGATGCCCATCACGCCGAAGACCGTGGGCATCACCCCGGCGACCACCATCAGCGGGGCGCTGGCGGCGACCACCGACAGCAGGAGGCCGGGGGTGCCGAGCCGGTTCGCCCGCAGCGCGCGTTCCTCGCCCTTGTAGGTGTTGATCCCCCCGGTGCCGGCCGCCCTCCCGGAGGTCGCGGTCTCGCTGGAAAATGAACTGCCGGTCGACATGACGGAATGGGTCCCTTTCTTCGCGGTGGAGCCGGTGGAGTGGTGTGCTCTTCGTGCCGCGCGGGCGCCGGGAGCCGTGTCGCGGGGTGCGGCGGTTCGGGGCGCGGAGCGGTTCAGGGGGTGCCGAGCGCGTAGGCGCGCGCGGCGGTGAACGCCGCGTGGGGTTCGCCGCCGGAGTACGACCAGGGCGCGGCGGTGGCGTGGTCGCCGATGCGGTGGAAGAGGGCGGCGGCTTCGGCGGGGCGGCCCTCGCAGACCTTGGCGTGCGCCAGGAAGTTCAGGTCGATGCGATGGCGGGGGTGGTCGTCGCGCTCCCATTCCAGCCACCAGTCGAAGGCGGCCTTCATCACCTGGCGGGCCCGGCGGCCGGACCAGTGCGCGGAGGCCGCCGGGTCGGCGGGCTCGATGCCCGCGGCGACCAGGACGCGGTGGCGCTCGGCGTGGGCGACCACCGGGAGTACGGCCAACGGCGAGTCGGCGGGTGCCAGTTCGGCGGCCCAGGCGGCGAAGTCGTACACCTCGTGGAGCGGGTCGTGGCCGCTCTCGGGACTGCTCTCGGCCAGCAGAGCGGTCATCACGTGGTGGGCGTGGTGGTGGTCCGGATGACGGGAGCGGACCTCCTCGAAGAGCCTGCCGGTCTCGTTCGCGCCGTCGGCGCGCCCCCGGTCCAGGAGAAGCAGCGCGAGCCAGGGGGTGGGGTCGTCGGGGGCGAGCCGGGCGGCGGCCAGGCACGCTTCCCGGGCGCGGGCGGCGTCGTGCGCCCTGGCCTTGGGCCGCAACGCGCGCACGACGCGGGCGCAGCCGAGGAGGACGGCAGCGTCGGCGCTCTCGGGCTCGACGAGCAGCCAGTCGCCCGCCCAGTCCACGGCGGACGCGATCTCGGCGAGGGCCAGCAGGCGGTGCGCACGGCGGTCCCAGTCCCGCCCGGTGCCCACCAGCAGGGTGCGGGCCTCGGACCATCTGCCGCGGGCGAACCAGCCGCGCGCGGCGATGAGTTCGTCGTCGTCCAGGGCCGGGTCGAAGACGTGGCCCGAGCGGCGGGAGCGGCCCGGGGGCGGCGGAGGCGGCGGGGGCGGGGGCATGCCGCGGGCTTCTTTCGATGCGGTGTGCGAGCGGATGATCGCGCACAGCAAAGCGGGGCGCCACGGTACGCGTCAAGAGGGGCCTGCCATCAACCGCTCATACATGTAGGCGAGTTGGCTGGTTCCGGTCGAACGGCGCGGGATGTCGGCACAGCGGGCGGGCGGAGCGGGCGGGGCGCGGTCGCTGCGGACGCATCGGGTTCGGGCCGAGGTCGCGCCGGGTGCCACACTGATCGCATGGAGCCACGCGAACCCCTGAAGCCCTTCCTCCTCGCCTTCCCCGGACCGCTGCGGGACCGTCTGGTGGCAGCGGTGCTCTCCGGCGAGAAAGTGTCCACCACCGGATTGCTGTGCGAGTACGAGCTGGAGCAGGAGGAGTTGCCGCCGGTCGGCGAACGCTCCGCGCTCATCGACTCGGACGGGCGGGAGGTCGCGGTGGTCGAGGTGACGGACGTACGGGTGCTGCCGCTGGGGGCCGTGGACCTGCGACACGTACGGGACGAGGGCGAGGGGTACGCCTCGGTGGCCGAGTGGCGGGCGGGGCACGAACGGTTCTGGCACGGCGAGGAGATGCGGGAGGCGCTGGGGGATCCGTCGTTCACGGTGGACGACGGGACGCCGATCGTCGCGGAGCGGTTCCGGGTGGTCGAGCGGCTGGTGTGACCGGGTGAGGTCGGGGAGCGGTTTCCGGCGTGTCCGCGCGGCGCGAGGCGGGCCGTCGCCTGGCCGGCGGTCCGGGCGGGCCCCGCTTTTCGACCGCCGGTGGGGTTCGGGGCGTCGGCCCGACCCCCGAGGCCCCCGGCCTCTGAGGTCCTAGGAGGCCACCGCCTCCGCCGCCGCCCGGCCCGCCGCCCGGCCGGAGAAGATGCAGCCGCCCAGGAACGTGCCCTCCAGGGAGCGGTAACCGTGGACGCCGCCGCCGCCGAAGCCCGCCGCCTCGCCCGCCGCGTACAGGCCGGGGAGCGGGTCACCGTCCGCCGTCAGGACCCGCGAGGACAGGTCCGTCTCCAGGCCGCCGAGGGACTTGCGGGTGAGGATGTTGAGGCGGACGGCGATCAGGGGTCCCGCCGCCGGGTCCAGGATGCGGTGCGGCTTCACGGTCCGGATGAGGCGGTCGCCCAGGTAGGCGCGGGCCCCGTTGATCGCGGTGACCTGGAGGTCCTTGGTGAAGGGGTTGACGATCTCGCGGTCGCGGGCGGTGATCTCGCGGCGCAGGCTCTCCTCGTCGATGAGGCCCTCGCCGGTGACCGCGTTCATGCCGCGCACCAGCGCGCCGAGGTCCTTCTCCACGACGAAGTCGACGCCGTGGTCCATGAACGCCTTGACCGGGGCGGGCACGTCCACGCGGGCCCGGCCGATCACGTCGCGGACCGACTTGCCGGTCAGGTCCGGGTTCTGTTCGGAGCCGGAGAGGGCGAACTCCTTGCCGATGATGCGCTGGTTGAGCACGAACCAGGTGTAGCCGTGGCCCGAGCCCATGATGTGTTCGAGGGTGCCGAGCGTGTCGAAGCCGGGGAAGAGCGGGACCGGCAGCCGCTTGCCGCGGGCGTCCAGCCAGAGGGAGGAGGGGCCGGGCAGGATGCGGATGCCGTGCTTGGCCCAGATCGGGTTCCAGTTCTCGATGCCCTCGGTGTAGTGCCACATCCGGTCGCGGTTGATGTGGTGCGCGCCCGCCTTCTCCGCGATGCCGAGCATCAGGCCGTCCACGTGGGCCGGGACACCGGAGAGCATCTTCTCGGGCGGGGTGCCCAGCCGCTTCGGCCACTGGGCGCGGACCAGGTCGTGGTTGCCGCCGATGCCGCCGGAGGTGACGATCACCGCCTGGGCCTTCAGCTCGAAGGCACCGGCGACCTCGCGGCTGCTCGCGGTGCCGCGTTCGGCCGCGCTGGGCTCCAGGATCTCCCCGGTGACCGTGTCGAGCGCCCCGGCGGTGCGGGAGAGGCCGGTGACCCGGTGGCGGAACCCGAGCCGGACGAGCCCCTTGGCGACGCCCGCGCGGACCCGCCGTTCGAAGGGGGCGACGACGCCGGGGCCGGTGCCCCAGGTGATGTGGAAGCGGGGTACGGAGTTGCCGTGGCCGGTCGCGTCGTAACCGCCGCGTTCGGCCCAGCCGACGACGGGGAAGAGGCGCAACCCCTGCTGGTGCAGCCAGGAGCGCTTCTCGCCGGCGGCGAAGTCGACGTACGCCTCGGCCCACTTCCTCGGCCAGCGGTCCTCGTCCTCGCGGTCGAAGCCCGCCGTGCCGTACCAGTCCTGGAGGGCCAGTTCGCGGCTGTCCTTGATGCGCATCCGGCGCTGTTCGGGCGAGTCGACGAGGAAGAGGCCGCCGAAGGACCAGTGCGCCTGGCCGCCGACGGCCTGCTCGGGCTCCTGGTCGAGGAGGATCACGGAACGGCCGGCGTCGACCAGTTCGGCCGTGGCCACGAGCCCGGCGAGTCCCGCCCCGATCACGATCACGTCAGCGTCGTACGCCATGGGTTCCATCCTGTCGGGGAGACTCGGGGCGGGGCAGGACGGGCGGGGCGACCGGCCGCACGCGGTCGGCGAAACATTCACGTTACCCGTGCGTCAGATCTTGGGTACCCGCCGGGGCCACGTCAACCGTCCGGCCCGGTGCTGTTGGATGAAGCGCATGAACCCCTCTGACGAGATCCTGGACATCGTCGACGAGAACGACGTGGTCGTCGGGCAGGCTCCGCGCGGCGAGGCGACCGCGCGGGGGCTGCGGCACCGCTGCGTGTTCATCGAGGCGCGCGACGCGGAGGGGAGGATCTTCGTCCACCGGCGCACCGGCACGAAGCTGGTCTTCCCCTCGCACTACGACATGTTCGTCGGCGGTGTCGTGGGCGCGGGCGAGTCGTACGACGAGGCGGCGCTGCGGGAGGCGGAGGAGGAGTTGGGGGTCTCGGGGCTGCCCCGGCCGGAGCCGCTGTTCCGGTTCCTCTACGCGGACGGCGGGCACACCTGGTGGTCGGCCGTCTACCGGGTGCGCTGCGAGCTGCCGGTCTCCCCGCAGGTGGAGGAGGTCGCCTGGCACGCGTTCCTCGACGAGGCGGAGCTGGAGCGGCGGCTCGGGGAGTGGCCCTGGGTGCCGGACGGCGTGGAGGCGTACCGGCGGCTGCGGGGGCTCCGGTCCGCCTGATCCGGCCGGGCATAGGGTTCCCGCGTGAACAAGATCGCGCAGAGCGTACGGCTGTGGTTCGCGCCGCAGCGGGTCCGGGAGGACGGGGACACCCCCGACTACCGGTTCTCGCTGGCCAACGAGCGGACGTTCCTCGCCTGGATCCGGACGGCTCTGGCCCTGATCGGCGGTGGGTTCGCCGTCGACCAGTTCCTGCCGGACCTGGCCTGGGGCGTCCGGGCCGGGCTGGCGCTCGGCCTGCTGGCCGCCGGGGTGCTCTGTGCGCTGCGGGCGGTCGACCACTGGGTGCGATGCGAGCGGGCGATGCGGCGGGGCGAGGACCTGCCGGCGTCCCGGTTCCCGGCGCTGCTGAGCCTCGTGGTCGCCGTCGTGGCCGTGGCGATGGTGGTGGTGGTCCTCTTCGGCTGGGAGGGCAGATGACGGCACCGGGCCGGGATCCCGGGCTGCAGCCCGAGCGGACGCGGCTGGCCTGGCGGCGGACGACGCTCTCCGCCACGGTCGTCGTGCTGCTCGCGGCGCGGCAGGCCCTGCACAGCGGGGCGACCGCGGGCGCACCGGCCGGTGTGGCGCTGAGCGCACTGGCGTGGCTGGGGTTCCTGCTGGCCGCCCACCGCCGGATGGTGGTGCTGGGGGCCGCGCGCCCCGAGCCGCTCGCGCCGCGCGGCGCACTGACGGCGACGCTGTGCGTGGTGGCGCTGGCGGCGTTCGCGGTGGCGATGCTGTTCTGAGCACGGCGCCGGGCGGTCCGGCTTCCGGGCGGACACGCGGACGGGCCGGAGCCGGGCTTCCGGGCGGACGCGCGGACGCTCCGGCCGCGGCCGGAGCCCTCAGTCGTCCCAGGCCACCGTCACCACGATCTTGCCGCGGGTGCGTCCCTCCTGGTTGAGGCGGTACGCATCGGCGGCCTCCTCCAGCGGGAACACCCGGTCCACGTGGACGGTGACGACGCCCCGTTCCGCCAGCTCCGCGACGTGGGCGAGGTCGTTGGCGTCGGGGCGCACGAAGGCGTAGCGGCCGCCGTAGGAGAAGACCTCCTCGTCCGCGATGGAGGCGAGGCGGCCGTCCGGGGCGAGGGTCTCGGCGGAGGCCCGCAGGGCGTCGCCGCCCACCGTGTCGAAGGAGGCGTCGAAGCCCTCGGGAACCAGGTCCCGCAGGCGTTCGACGAGGCCCTCGCCGTACGCCACCGGCTCCGCGCCGAGGCTGCGGAGGTGGTCGTGGTTGCGGGGGCTCGCGGTGCCGACCACCCGGCAGCCGGCATGCCGGGCGATCTGGACGGCGAGCGACCCGACCCCGCCGGCCGCCGCGTGGACCAGGACGGTGTCGCCCTCGCGGATCCTCAGGGTCCGGTGGAGCACCTGGTACGCGGTCAGGCCGGCCAGCGGCAGACCGGCCGCCTCCTCGAAGCCCAGGCTCAGGGGCTTGCGGGCCAGGGTGCGCACGGGGGCGGCGACGTACTGGGCGAACGTACCGCGGGAGAGGAAGTCCTCCCGTACGTAGCCGATGACCTCGTCGCCCACCGCGAACTCGTCCACGGCGACGCCCGGCTGCACGACGACCCCGGAGACGTCCCAGCCGGGGATCACCGGGAAGACGGCGTCGAGCGCCCCTCGGAGGTAGCCCTCGCGGGCCTTCCAGTCGACCGGGTTGACGGCGGCGGCCCGCACCTTCACCAGGACGCTGTCGGGGCCCACCGTGGGGTCGGGCCGCTCACCGTACTCCAGGGCATCCGCGGAGCCGTACGCGCTGTAGCTGATCGCCTTCATCCTCCGACCTTCCGCGCGGGCCGGGGTCGCCGCAACTCAGGGCGGGCGCGGGTGGACGGCGGAGCGGCGCCCGTCGCGCGCCGGGGTGCGCGGGGTTCCCTCGCGCACCCCGGCCGCTCCTCGGAAAGGGCGGATCACGGGAGGACACTGGACGACATACCGACTGGTCGGCATCATGGTCTCCGATCGTCCCGTCGTCCCGCACCACCACGTCTTCCCGTCCCGTTCCCGTCCCGTCGCCCGGAGGTACGCACCATGAGCCCAGTCCCCCCGCCAGGTCTCGACCCGGAGTCGCTGCGGGCCCATCTCGACCGCGAGCGGCCGGGGCTGGTGAGCGGGCCCCTCGACGCACGGCTGATCGAGGGCGGCCGCTCGAACCTCACGTATGTCGTCGGCGACGGGACGGGGCAGTGGGTGGTGCGCAGGCCGCCGCTCGGCCATGTGCTGGCCACCGCGCACGACATGGCACGCGAGTACCGCGTGATCAGCGGACTGCACCCCACCGCCGTGCCCGTGCCGGAGCCGCTGCTGCTCTGCGAGGACGACACGGTGCTCGGCGCGCCGTTCTACGTGATGGAGTACGTCGAGGGCACCCCGTACCGCACCGCCGACCAGCTCGCCCCCCTGGGCCCCGAGCGCACCCGGGCGGCGGTCCTCGGCCTCGTCGACACCCTGGTCGACCTGCACGCCGTGGAACCGGACGCGGTCGGACTCGGGGACTTCGGGCGGCCGGAGGGCTTCCTGGACCGGCAGGTGCGGCGGTGGGGCAAGCAGCTGGACGC
Organism: Streptomyces sp. V2I9; assembly: GCF_030817475.1. Lineage (NCBI taxonomy): Bacteria > Bacillati > Actinomycetota > Actinomycetes > Kitasatosporales > Streptomycetaceae > Streptomyces > Streptomyces sp. V2I9. Next base: position 986,558 of record NZ_JAUSZJ010000002.1, read on the forward strand.
CTCCCGCAACCGCGAGCTGGCGGGCATCGACGAGCTGCACGCCGCCCTCGGCCGCGCGCTGCCCGCCTCCCCCGCGCCCACCGTCGTCCACGGCGACTACCGGCTGGACAACGTGCTGCTCGGCCCCGACGACCGGATCAGGGCCGTCCTCGACTGGGAGATGTCCACGCTCGGCGACCCGCTGACCGACCTCGGCCTGCTCGTGATGTACAGCTCCGAGCTCGGCCTCCCGGAGTCGCCCGTCTCCACCACCAGCGGGGCCCCCGGCCACCCCTCCCCCGCCGAGCTGATCGAGCGCTACGCGGCCCGGTCCGGCCGTGACACCTCCGCCCTCTCCTGGTACACCGCGTTCGCGTGGTTCAAGCTCGCCGTGATCCTGGAGGGCATCCACTACCGCTACACCCTCGGCCGGACCGTCGGCGCGGGCTTCGACCGGATCGGCGACCTCGTCCCCGTCTTCATCGAACACGGCCGCACCACCCTCCAGGAAGGCTGACCCCATGGACTTCGCATTCGACGCCCGTACCGAGGAACTGCGGGGCAGGCTGCTCGCGTTCATGGACGAGCACGTGTATCCGGCCGAGCCGGTCGCCGAGGAGCAGCGGGCGCTGCTCCCCTCGCCGTGGGACACGCCCGCGATCGTCGGGGAGCTGAAGGCCGAGGCACGCCGCCAGGGCCTGTGGAACCTCTTCCTGCCGGACGCGGAGTACGGGGCGGGGCTGACGAACCTCCAGTACGCCCCGCTCGCGGAGATCACCGGACGCTCCCCGCACCTCGCGCCGACCGCGACGAACTGCGCGGCACCGGACACCGGGAACATGGAGGTGCTGTCCCAGTTCGGCACCGAGGAGCAGAAGAAGCGGTGGCTGGAGCCGCTGCTCGCCGGGGAGATCCGCTCCGCGTTCGCCATGACGGAGCCGGACGTGGCGTCCTCGGACGCGACGAACATCGAGACGCGGATGATCCGGGACGGCGAGGACTATGTCGTCAACGGGCGGAAGTGGTACATCTCCGGGGCGATGAACCCGGAGTGCGCGGTCTTCATCGTGATGGGCAAGACCGACCCGGACGGCGACGACATCCGCCGCCAGCAGTCGATGATCCTGGTCCCCCGCGACACTCCGGGCGTCGAGGTGCGGCGGGCGATGCGGGTGTACGGGTACGAGGACCACTCCCACGGCGGTCACGCCGAGGTCGTCTTCCACGACGTGCGGGTGCCCGCGGCCCATCTGGTCGGCGAGGAGGGCGGCGGTTTCGCCATCGCGCAGGCGCGGCTGGGGCCGGGCCGCATCCACCACTGCATGCGGCTGATCGGGATGGCGGAGCGGGCCATCGAGCTGATGTGCCGGCGGGCCGTGGAACGTACGGCGTTCGGCAAACCGCTGGCCCGGCAGGGCGTCGTGCAGAACTGGATCGCGGACGCGCGGGTCACGGTGGAGCAGCTGCGGCTGCTGGTGCTGAAGACGGCCTGGCTGATGGACACCGTGGGCAACAAGGGCGCGCACACGGAGATCCAGGCCATCAAGATCGCCACCCCGCGCGCGGTGGTGGACATCCTGGACTCGGCGGTGCAGCTGTACGGCGCGGGCGGGGTCAGCCAGGACTTCCCGCTGGCGGAGCTGTGGGCCTCGGCGCGGACGCTGCGGCTGGCGGACGGCCCCGACGAGGTGCACCAGCGATCGCTGGCCCGGCGGGAGATCAAGCGGTACCTGTGACGGACCGCGGTGCGGCCCCTTCCCGAGGTGCTCCTCGGGAAGGGGCCGCGGCCGGTGGGCTCGGAGTGCGCCGGTCGCCTCACGGACCGGCCGGTGGGCCCGGCGGTCAGAAGGTGAGCTTCCAGCCGTTGATGTAACCGGTGTCCTGGCGGGCGATGTCCTGGACGCGGAGCTTCCAGGTTCCGTTGGCCGCCTCGGCGGCGGCGTCGACCGTGTACGCCGCGATGACGTTGTCGGCCGAGTCCCCGCTGCTGGAGTTCTTCAGCCGGTAAGCGGTGCCGTCCGGTGCGAGCAGGTCGACGACCAGGTCGCCCCGGTAGGTGTGCCTGATGTCGACGTCGACCTTGAGCGCGGCCGGGGCGTTGCCCGTCCGGCCGGTGACCGCGATCGACGAGGTCACGGCCGCCCCGGCGTCGGGGACGGCGACGTCGGCGTCGTTGGAGAAGACGGTGCCGGTGGGCGGTTCGCCGGTGGAGCCGGCGGACAGGGTCCAGATCGCGTGGGCGGCGGCGTCGCTGTTGCGGTCCAGCGCGGTGTCGTTGATGTTGCTCAGGTTGTCGCAGGACGAGTGGTAGCAGCGGTCGAAGGCCTGCCCGGCCGTCCCGCCCCACTTCTGCGCCTGGGCGGCGGACTTGGTGTAGCCGGCCCCGGTGAAGAGCCCGCCGACGGGAACGCCGACGTTCTTGAACGGGGCGTGGTCGGAGCGGCCGTCACCCTCGGTCTCGATCTCGGTGGGGACCGAGATGCCCGCGAAGTAGTCCTTGAAGGTCTTCTCGATGACCGGGTCGTCGTCGTAGACGAAGTAACCGGGGTTGGGCGAGCCGATCATGTCGAAGTTGAGGTAGCCGGCGAGCTTGGAACGCTCGGTGGACGGCAGGTTGTTGACGTAGTACTTCGAGCCGATCAGGCCCAGCTCCTCCGCGCCCCACCAGGCGAACCGCAGGTGCTTGTCGGGCTGGTACTGGGCGCGGGAGACGGCGAGGGCGGTCTCCAGCACGGCGGCCGAGCCGGAGCCGTTGTCGTTGATACCGGCGCCGGAGGAGACCGAGTCGAGGTGGGCCCCGGCCATCAGGACCTTGTTCGGGTCGCCGCCCGGCCAGTCGGCTATCAGGTTGTAGCCGGTGGCTCCGCCGGAGGTGAACTGCTGGAGCGTGGTGGTGTATCCGGCCGCGTCGAGCTTGGCCTTCACGTAGTCCACGGACGCCTTGTAGCCGGGGCGGCCGTGGGCGCGGTTGCCGCCGTTGTTCGCGGCGATCGTCGAGAACTGCGACAGGTGGGCCTTGACGTTGGCCACGGGGATGTCGGGGGCGGCGACGGCGGCCTTCGCCGGAGCCGCCTCACCGGCGGCCAGGGCGGCGGGCGCCCCGGCTCCGAGGGCGACGGAGAGGACCACGGCCGCGAGGGCCGCCGGGGATCTGCGCAGGGTGAAACGGTTCGGTCTCATTCACGGGCTCCGGATTCCGTTAGGGACTGACGGAACGTGCGGGGGGTCCCCGGCCGCGTGGTGATCCGGCCGGGTCCTGGAGCGTGGGCCCGGAGAAGCGGGCCCGGAGGTGCGCAATGCGTGACCGATGCTCAAGGAAATGACCGTACTCCGTCAAGAGCGGAAACCGGACAGAACCGTTCTATTAACGAACAGGGTCGAACTCATGACGACAGAAGGCTTCACGCCCATGGCGGCGGACGGCGACGGTCCCGTGCGTACGGAAGGGTTCACGCCCGTGCGCCCCGGCGCCTCGCCGGGAGGCTGGACATACGTCATACCTCCAGACTCACCCCGACGGGCGGGGCGGGCCAACGGACGGCCCCGGCCCCGTACCGGTGTGCGGTTACGGGCGCAGGGCCCGCAGCAGCAGGTCCGCGAGGTGGTCGGCGACCTCCTGGCGGCTGAGCGGGCCGTCCGGGCGGTACCAGGTGGAGAGGTGGTGGACCGAGCCGAAGTGGTAGTCGACGACCAGGTCGGCGGGGGTGGCCGAGGAGAACACCCCGCTGCGCTGGCCCTCCTCGATCAGGGCCCGGAAGCGCTCGTGGTAGCGACGGCGCTCGACCCGCACCTGCTTGTTCTTCTCGGGGCTCAGGTGGTGCATGGAGCGGAAGAAGATCGACGCGTCGTCCAGGTTGTCGATGGTCGTGACCACCACGTCGGCCGCCGCGTCCCGCAGCCGCTCCTCGACGGGGGCCTCGGCGTTCGCGAAGGCGTCCAGGCGCTCCTGCTGGAGCCGCAGCACCCGCGCGTAGACCTCCTGGAGCAGGTCCTCCTTGGAGCCGAAGTAGTGGTAGAGCGCCCCCTTGGTGACGCCCGCCGCCTCGACGATCTCCTGGACGGAGGTGCGGTCGTACCCGCGCTCGGCGAAGAGCCGGGTGGCGGCGGCCAGCAGTCTCTGAGGGACGGGAGTGCCGTTCTGGTCCGTCGCCTTGGACATGAGCCGCCACCTTCCTTTCGTACCGTGCGTGCGCGGTTTCGACGCTGTTCTCACGGGGGCAACGCAGTTCCCGCCTGAGGATCTTCCCACTCGCCGCCCTCAACAGCTCGGCCAGGATCTCCACCTCGCGCGCGTACCCGTACCCGGTGAGCCGTTCCCGGCCGTACGCGCCCGGCTCACCGGGCTCCCGCGGACGAGCCCGGCGGCGGGCCCACGGGAGGGACGGCACCGGCCCCGGTCCGGGGCCGGTGGCGGTGGCGGTGGCGGTGGCGGTGGCGGTGGCGGTGGCGGGAGGGACGGCCCGGTCCGGGGTCGGTGGGCCGGTGGGCCGGTGGGTCGGGCTCAGGAGAGCGGGCCGCTCATGCGCCGCTCGCCTCCCACTTCTGCTGGAGCTTGTTCATGTTGCCCATCCACCGGTCGGGATCGGCGGCGCGCGCCTGGTAGTAGCCGGCCACCTCGGGGTGCGGCAGGACCAGGAAGCGCTCCGCGTCCATCGCGTCGAACAGGGCGTCGGCGACCGCCTCCGGCTCGATCGCGCCGGGGGCGAGGACCAGCTCGCCCGCCGAGCCGGCGGCGGTGAGCATGTCGGTGCGCACGCCCTGCGGACAGATCGCGTGGACCTTGATCCCCCGGTGACGGTAGGTGAGCGAGAGCCATTCCGCGAAGGCCACCGCACCGTGCTTGGTGACGCTGTACGGGGCCGCGCCGATCATCGTCAGCAGCCCGGCGGCGGAGGCGGTGGTGACGAACCGGCCGCCGCCGCGCTCCAGCCAGTCCGGCAGGAGGGCCCTGGCCGCGCGGACGTGGGCCATCACGTTGACGTCCCAGGCCGCGGCCCAGACCTCCTCGTCCGCGAACACGTCGCCGGGCGAGGCCAGACCCGCGTTGGCACAGTAGACGTCCACCGTGCCGTCCAGCGCCTCACGGGCCGCGTCCAGGATGCCCGAGGCGTCCCCGGCCACGGCGAAACCGCCGATCTCCCGCGCGAGCGGCTCGATCCGCGCGGGGTCCAGGTCGTTGACGACGACCCGCGCTCCCCCGGCGGCGAACCTGCGCGCCAGCGCGGCCCCGATGCCGCCCCCGGCCCCTGTGACCACCACGCCGGCGCCCTGCACCGTACCCATCGCCATCCCGCCTCTCCCGTCCGACTGCACCGGCAGACTAACCAGTCGGTATGTGATCCGGGAAGGGTTCGTGCGGCCACGGGAGGAGCGGCCCGTTCCGGAAGGCACGGCGCGTCCCGGAACGGAAGGGCGGGCGTGTCCCGGCGCCGGAGCCGTGAGGTGTCCCGTGACAGGGGGGCGTACGCCGTCCGTGTCGAGGGCGCGTGCCGTCGGGCGCCGCCGCACACGGGCCTCCGTGGGCAATCCGTGCGGTCCGGGTCGTTCCGCGCGGCCCCGGCCCGCGCTAGCGTGCGGGGCCATGACAGTCGGCGCGATCATGGAGGTAGCGGAATGAGTCTGTCCCGACGTGGTGTGCTGGCCGCGGGTGGCGCGGTGGGAGCGCTCGCGGCGACGGCGGCCGGCACCGGTCCCGCCCTGGCCTCGCCCGGCCGCGGCAGCGGGTCCGGGCACGGGCGCGGCCGGGTGCGTACCGGCTTCGACCGACTGGCGGCCGACGGCTACCGGATGCTGCGGGGCCAGAAGGTGGGGATCGTCACCAACCCGACCGGGGTCACCGCCGACGTCCGGCACGTCGTGGACGTCATGCACCCCGACGCGCGGGTGGACCTGACCGCCGTGTTCGGTCCCGAGCACGGCTTCCGGGGCACCGCGCAGGCGGGTGGTTCCGAGGGGCGCCACGACGACCCGGCGACCGGGCTGCCCGTCTACGACACGTACCTCAAGAGCGGCCAGGACCTCGCGGACGTCTTCACCGCGTCGGGCGTGGACACGGTTCTCTTCGACATCCAGGACGTCGGCGCGCGCTTCTACACGTACATCTGGACGCTCTACGACTGCATGGAGGCGGCGGCGCTCGCGGGCAAGCGCCTCGTCGTGCTGGACCGGCCGAATCCGGTGACCGGGCGCGAGGCGCTGGGGCCGGTGCTGGACCCGGCGTTCGGCACGTTCGTCGGCCGCCGGGAGATCGCCCAGGCGCACGGGATGACGGTGGCGGAGCTGGCGCTGTTCTTCAACGCGGAGTTCCTGCACGCGAATCCGGCGCGGCTGGAGGTGGTGACGATGTCGGGGTGGCGGCGCTCGGACTTCTTCGACGGGACCGGGCTGCCGTGGGTGCCGCCGAGCCCGAACATGCCGACGCCGGAGACCGCCCTCGTCTACTCCGGCACCTGCCTCTTCGAGGGCACGAACCTCTCCGAGGGCCGGGGCACCACGCGCCCCTTCGAGCTGCTGGGCGCGGTGGGCGTCGACCACCGGTGGGCGGCCGCGGCGAACGCGCTGAAGCTGCCGGGGGTGGTCTTCCGGGAGGCGTACTTCGCGCCGACCTTCTCCAAGTTCGCGGGGAAGACGGTGGGCGGGGTACAGGTGCACGTCCAGGACCGGGAGGTCTTCGACCCGGTCCGCACGGGCATCGCCCTGCTGGTCACGGCGAAGCAGACGTGGAGCGGCTTCGCCTGGCGGCCGGACAACTGGATCGACAAGCTGACGGGCAACGCCCGCGTCCGCACGATGATCGACGCGGGCGCGGACACCGACGCGGTGGTACGGGCGTGGCAGCGTGACCTGTCCGCGTTCCGGGCGAAGCGGCGGACGTACCTGCGGTACGGGGGGTAGCGCGGGGTCCGTGGGCGGGGCGGGGCCGACGCGTGGGTGTGGGGCAGGGCCGTCCGCCGGGGCGGGGCCGGGGACGGACCTCGGGCGGGGCCGGGGACGGCCCGCACCCCGCCCGTCGCGCCGCTCACCGTGCGAGCGGTCGGCCACTCGCCCCTCCGGGCCGGGGCGGCCGGTCGGCCCCGCAGCCGGTCAGCCGGTCAGGTCCAGGTCGCCGAGGGCTTCGCCGTCGTCGGTGAGGCCGCGCTTGCGGTAGCCGAGCCGGAGGTAGAACTCCTCCGGGCCGCCCTCGCCGAGGTGCCAGGTCACGGTCGAGACCGTTGCCCCGCGCCGCCGGATCTCCTCGTTCACCGCACCCACCGCGAACCGGCCGTACCCCCGGCCCTGCTCCCCGGCGGCGACGGCGAGCCGCCACAGCCCGGAGCGGGGCGGGGCGTCCGGCACCCCCGCGTCGAAGTCGAACCGCACGCCGAAGAAGGCCATCACGAAGCCCACGACACGGTCGCCGTCACGGATCAGCCGGGGCCAGGCGGTGTCGGGATGCACATATGCCTCGGCCAGCGACTGGGCGACCGGCGCGACGAACTTCCGCTGCTCGGGCGCCACTTCCAGCCGACAGGCTTCGAGCACGGTGTCGGGAGTGAGGGCTTCGAGGCGGAGGGATGCGGGTGCCATGGGGTCACACAACCTCATCGACCGGCGATTTCTCCACCGAATTCCCTGGTCGGCGGGCAGACACGACCGGCCGGGCCGCTCCGGAGCCCACGCGGAGAACCGGCGGCGGGCGACGCGGCGCACGCCTCGCGCCCCCGTCGTGCGCCGTTCCGCTTCCGCCCGTGGCACTTCGTCCCCCATGGGCCGTCTCCCATGGGGAGTCTCGGCCAATGGACGGATTTCATCTTTCGATGGAGCCGAAACGGGCAGGCGTACGTCCATTCCTTGACGTCCAAGGGACGAGCGACGGAGGTGGCGGTGTCATGGCCGGTTTCCGGAGTCTTGCGAGACAGGTCCGCGATCCGCTGGGCGACCTGGCCCTGCGGCGGTACTCGCTGCGCAAGTGTTTGGAGAGGTTCGCCCCGTACGGGCACCGGGCGACCTGGGACCATCTGTGCGCCCGGCACGGGATCGATCCCGAGGACCGGGCCCCCGATCCGGCGCGCCTGATGCGCGCACTGGACGAACTGGAGGAGGCACGGGCCGTCTGGCTCGCGTACGAGGCGCGTTTCGCCGAGCGGCGGCGGCGCGAGAAGCACGCGGGGCGGCGACGGCCCGGCGCGTTCGACGACTGGCACCGCCGCACCCGGGGCGGCCACGGGGTGGCCCGCTGCACCGACCCGGAGGTCCATCCCACCGAACCGCTCGGCGAGGTCCTGCGCCGGCTGATCGCGGCCCTCGGTACGGACCCCGGCTCCGCCTGCCCCGTCTGCGCGGGGACCGGCATCGAGTGGCGGCAGGAGCGCGGCGAGGACCCGTGGGCGGGCCCGGTGTGCACGGGCTGCGGGATCGCGGTGCCACGGCCCGCCCTGACCGACCGCACGCTGGCCAGGGCCCGGCTGCCCCGGCACCGGAGGCAGGCGGCCGCGGCGGCGTGAGTCGCCGCGGCGCCGTCTCCGTCCGGGGAACCGCACGGGGAGCCGTCCGGGGAGTTACGGCAGCTCGGGCGGTCGCTTGGGCTCGGGCATCAGCCGGGAGCCGGTGATCTTCTCGCCGTTGATGTCGTCGGGGTTGGAGAGCACGCAGGTCTCCAGCGACAGGCAGCCGCAGCCGATGCAGTCGGTCAGATGGTCGCGCAGCCGGTGCAACTGCGTGATCCGCTCGTCCAGTTCACCGCGCCAGACCGCGGAGAGGCGGGCCCAGTCCTCACGGTTGGGCGTGCGTTCCTCGGGCAGTTCGGCGAGCGCTTCGCGGATCGTGGCCAGCGGAATGCCGACGCGCTGGGCCGCCCGGACGAAGGCGACCCGGCGCAGTGCGTCACGCGAGTAACGGCGCTGGTTGCCGCTGGTGCGGGTGGAGCTGATCAGGCCCTTGGACTCGTAGAAGTGCAGGGCGGAGACGGCGGCGCCGCTGCGCGCCGCGAGCTGGCCGACCGAGAGTTCATGGAGTGACTGCGGGATCTGTGGCACGCCGCAAACCTACTGCCTCGTCGTTGACAAGGAACGCGCCGCACGACGATGCTGAGCAAGCGCTTAGACATCGCGCCGGATGGTGCGCCGAGCCGGAAGGCAGGAACCGGGAACATGGCAGAACCGAGGATCTTCACGTCCGCGCAGGAGCTGCGGGACGGGGTGGGCGAGCAGTTGGGGTACAGCGACTGGCTGGAGATCGGGCAGGAGAGGATCGACGGCTTCGCCGAGGCGACCGGCGACCACCAGTGGATCCACGTGGACCCGGAGCGGGCGAAGGACGGTCCGTTCGGCACGACCATCGCGCACGGCTATCTGACCCTCTCGCTGCTGCCCGCGCTGGTCCCGCAGGTGATGCGGGTCGAGGGCGTGAAGATGGGCATCAACTACGGGACCAACAAGGTCCGTTTCCCCTCGACCGTGCCGGTCGGCTCCCGGCTGCGGGCCACGGCGGTGCTCCGCGAGGTCGCGGAGACGGGCGGCGGCGTGCAGGTCACGGCGGTCGTCACCGTCGAGCGCGAGGGCGGCGAGAAGCCCGCCTGCGTCGCCGAGTCGGTGTCCCGCTACTACTTCTGAACCGTCCGGGCCCCGACCATCCGCAGGACGAGGCCGGCGTAGAGTTCGCCGACCTCGTCGGGCGTACGGCTGCCCTGGCCGTTGAACCAGCGGGCGACGTCGATGCAGAGGGACAGCACCGCGAGCGTGGTGCCCGGCACGTCGGGGACGTCGAACTCCCCGTCCCGCACGCCTTCGCCGATGATCCGCCGGACCACGGCGTCGCTCCTGCGCCGCAGGGCGACGATCTCGGTGCGGTGCTCCTCGCCCAGCGCGTCGAGCTCGTACTGGACCACCCGCGCGGTGGTGTGCCGCTCCGCGTGCCAGCGGACGAAGGATCGGACGGTCCCGGCGAGCCGCTCGGCGGCCGTGCCCTCCCGGTCCGCCTCGGCCTCCAGGAGGGACAGCGCCCGCTCGTGGCCGAGCTTGCTGATCCGGTGGAGCAGCTCTTCCTTCGTCTTGTAGTGGATGTAGAGGGCGGCGGGGCTCATCCCGGCCCGGCCGGCGATGTCACGGGTGGTGGTGGCGTGGTACCCGCGCTCGGCGAAGGCGTCCACGGCGGCGACGAGGAGCCGCCTGGCCGCCTCGGGAGTGACCTCGCCCCACGGCGCGTCCTCACCGTTCGTCTCCTCCGCCGCACACATCGCCCGGGACCCCTCTCCGTCAACAGGACGAACACCATACCCCGAACCTGAGCAAGCGCTTAGGGTCGGTCCGCGCTCCTGCGGCTCAGAGCTTCTGGAAGGGGTCGTGGTCGGCGAGGATCTTCTCCAGCCGGGCCTGGTCGACCCGGTTGACGAGCTGCCCGGCCTCCTGGCGGTCCCTGATCACCTTGGCGAGCGTGAAGCAGGACGTGACCAGATAGAGCACGCCGATGGCGAGGAAGCCGCGCACCCAGGCGTCGGCGTCGAGGAAGAAGATACCGAGGGCCACCGCGCCGCTCGCCACCATGAAGGAGGCGACGGCCTGGCCGTAGAAGGCGGCGGTGCTCTGCTGCTTGACGGATGTCGTGTCGCTCATGGACCGAGCATCCCGCCGACGTGGCGCACGCCACATCCGCACCCCTACTCAGACCGGCTACTCAGACACCCGTACGAGCCGGAGTCCGGCCCGGGCCGGGAGACGGAGATCAGAAGGCCGAGACGCCGGTCAGCGCGCGGCCGATGATCAGCTTCTGGATCTGACTGGTGCCCTCGTAGAGCGTCATCACGCGGGCGTCCCGCAGCAGCTTGCCGACCGGGTACTCGTCGATGTAGCCGTAGCCGCCGAAGACCTGGAGGGCGTTGTTGGCGCAGCGGACGGCGGCCTCGGAGGCGTACAGCTTGGCCTTGGAGGCGGCCGTGGCGAACTCCTGGCCCCGGTCGATCAGATCGGCGACCCGCCAGGTCAGCAGCCGGGCGGCGTCCACGTCCACGGCGATGTCGCTGAGCAGTTCCTGGACGAGCTGGTGGGCGGCGATGGACTTGCCGAACTGCTCGCGCTCACCGGCGTACCGCACGGCCGCGTCCAGGGCCGCCTGCGCGATGCCCACGCAGCCCGCCGCGACCGACATCCGCCCCTTGGCGAGGGCGGACATGGCGACGGAGAAGCCCTTCCCCTCGGGGCCCAGGAGGGCGGACGCGGGTATCCGGACGTCCTGGAGGACCAGTTCGGCGGTGGCCTGGCCGCGCAGGCCGAGCTTGCCGTGGATGGTGCGGCGGGTGAGGCCGGGGGTGTCGGCGGGGACGAGGAAGGCGGAGACGCCCCGGTGGCCGGGGGCGTCCCCCGTACGCGCGAAGAGCAGGACGACATCGGCCCAGGTGCCGTTGGTGATGAACGTCTTGGTGCCGTTGACCACGTAGTCACCGCCGTCGCGGACGGCCCTGGTGGCGAGGTTCCCGGCGTCCGAACCGGTGCCGGGCTCGGTGAGGCCGAAGCAGCCGATCGCCTCGCCGGCCGTCAGCGCGGGCAGCCACGACCGCTTCTGCTCCTCGCTCCCCCAGGCCGCGACGGTCTTGGCGACCAGCCCGAGGGACACCGAGACGATGCCGCGCACCGAGGAGTCGCCGCGCCCCAGCTCCTCGGTGACCAGGCAGTAGGACAGGTGGTCCCCGCCGGAGCCGCCGTACTCCTCGGGGATCGTCAGGCCGAGGAAGCCGACGTCGCCGAGCTTCCTCACGATCGACCTGTCGACATTCTCGGCCCGGTCCCACGCGACGACGTGCGGGGCGACCTCGCGGGCGACGAAGTCCTCGGCCAGCTTCCGGACGGCTTCCTGTTCCTCGTCGAGCGTCAGGTCCATCGTGCGCCACCCACTGCCTCTCCCCGGACGCCGCCCGGCACGTTAATTAGCACTGCTAGTTTCTGGTTCGCAGGCCCTACTATGAGCCGCATGGCCCGACCGCGCAAGCCCCTCCTCAGCAGAGACCGCATCGTCGGGGCGGCGAGCGCGCTCGTGGACTCCGAGGGCCTCGACGCCGTCTCCACGCGCCGCCTGGCGGCCGTCCTGGGGGTCAGCGGCCCCTCGCTCTACAACCACTTCCGCAACAAGGAGGAGATCCTCGACGCGGTCGCCGACGCGGTGTCCGCCCAGGTCGATCTGTCGATGTTCGAGGCGTCGGACCCGCGGGGCTGGCGCGAGGCGCTGCACGACTGGGCGCTGTCGTACCGGGCCGCCCTCGCGGCACACCCGCACATCGTCCCCGTGCTGGCGCGGGGCCCCGGCCGCCGCCCGGCGGGGCTGCGGGTGGCGGACGCGGTGTTCGGGGCGATGACCGGCGCGGGCTGGCCGCCCGCACAGGCCACCCGGATCGGGGCGCTGATGCGGTACTTCATCACCGGTTCGGCGCTGGGCTCCTTCGCCGGGGGCTTCGTGGACGACGAGACCGCCTACGACCCCGCCGACTACCCGCATCTCGGCCAGGCCCACCTGCTGGCGGACCACCGCCGCCAGGTGGACGAGGGGGCCTTCGAGACAGGGTTGCGGGCGCTGCTGGACGGGCTGGCGCTCCAGTACGAGCAGTACGGCGCCCCGGCGGCCGGGGGAGCCGGTGAGCCCCGGCCCGGCGTCGCCGGTGGGGCCCGACGCAGGCCGACGGCGAGCGGTACGGAGGACGGGCCCGGCCCTCCATGAGGGCGTCGATGGACGCTGTTCGACAATTCGGTGGGACCCGAGGCGTTCCAGCTCTACGGTCGTGGGCATGACGACGACCCCGACACCCCTTCCCGTCTCGCCGCCCTCCGGGCGCCGCCGCGCCGTGGCCGCCGCCTGCACCACCGTCGTGCTGTGGGCCTCCGCCTTCGTCTCCATCCGCAGCGCGGGCGAGGCGTACTCCCCCGGCGCGCTGGCCCTCGGGCGGCTGGCGACGGGCGCGCTGGTGCTCGGGGCGATCCTGCTCGTGCGCCGGGAGGGGCTGCCCCGGCGGGGCGCCTGGCCGGGGATCATCACCTCGGGGGTGCTGTGGTTCGGGCTGTACATGGTGGCCCTGAACTGGGGCGAGCAGGAGGTCGACGCGGGGACGGCCGCGATGCTGGTGAACATCGGGCCGATCCTGATGGCGCTGCTGGGGGCCCGGATGCTCGGCGAGGGGCTGCCGCGCCGGCTGCTGGCCGGTATGGGCATCTCGTTCGCGGGCGCGGTGGTGGTCGGGTTCGGGATGTCCGGGCACGGCTCCTCGTCCGTGCTGGGCGTGGCGCTCTGCGTCCTGGCCGCGGTCGCCTACGCGGCGGGCGTGGTGAGCCAGAAGCCGGCCCTGGAGCACGGCTCCTCGCTCCAGATCAACACGTTCGGCTGCCTGATCGGAGCCGTGGCCTGCCTGCCGTTCACCGGGGTGCTGGTCTCCGAGGCCGCCGAGGCGCCCCTGTCCGCCACCCTGAACATGGTCTATCTGGGCGTCTTCCCGACCGCCCTGGCCTTCACCACCTGGGGCTACGCCCTGGCCCGGACCACCGCGGGCCGGATGGGCGCGACCACGTACGCGGTCCCGGCGATCGTCGTCCTGATGGCGTGGGTGCTGCTGGACGAGGTGCCGACCCTGCTCGGCGTCCTGGGCGGCGCGCTCTGCCTGGCCGGGGTGGCGGTCTCCCGGAGCCGTGGGCGGACCGTGGCCGCGCAGGAGACCCCTGCCCCGGCGGCCGCGCGCCCGGACGCGTCCCGGTGACCTGAGCCGGAGGTCCGCCCGCGGTGGGCGGCGGACCTCCGGCTCAGGTCGCCGGGGCGCCGGTCGGCCGATCCCTACGGGAAGACGACCAGCGCCCGGCCGCCCTTGCCCGCGATCATGGTGTCGAAGGCGGCGGGGATGCCGTCCAGCGCGATGTGCTCGGTGACCATCATCGACAGGTCGAAGCGACCCGCCCGGATGTGGTCGGCGAGAGCGGGCAGATCGCGCGCGGGATCGCTGTTGCCGTAGACGCAGCCCGTGAGGGACCGGCCCCAGTGGAAGATCTCCAGGGCGTTGAAGGTGACCTCCTGGTCCTTGCCGCCGATGCCGACGACGGTCGTGCGGCCGCCGCGCCGGGTGGACTCCCAGGCGGCCCGGATGGTCGCGGGGCGGCCGACGCACTCGACGGCGACGTCCGTGCCCTGGCCCCCGGTGAGCTTCCGGACCTCGCGCGGAGTGGTGGCGGAGGCGACCAGGTAGTCGGTCGCCCCGGCCTGCCGGGCCAGTTCCTCCTTGGCCGGCGAGACGTCGACCGCGATGATCCGGGACGCGCCGGCGATCCGGGCGGCCTGGAGCACGGCGAGGCCGACGCCGCCGACCCCGAAGACGACGACGCTCTCACCCTGCCGGAGCCGGGCGCTGTGGTGGACGGCCCCGTAGCCGGTGAGGACCGCGCAGCCGAGGAGGGCGGCGTCGGTGAGCGGGATGCCGTCGGGGGCGGGGAGCACGCAGTTCGCGGCGACGACGGTCTCCTCCGCGAAGGCCGCGACGTTCAGTCCGGGGTGGAGGACGGTGCCGTCCGCCGTACGGGCGTGGAGGTTGGCGGCGCCCTTGAGGGCGTCGGCGCAGAGCCACACCTCCCCGATCCCGCAGTGGAAGCAGGCCCCGCAGGAGGGGGCCCAGTTGAGGACCACGCCGTCGCCGGGCGCGACATGGGTGACGCCCTCGCCGACGGCCAGGACCGAACCGGCCCCCTCGTGGCCGAGGACGGCGGGCACCGGGACGCGCATGGTGCCGTTGGACAGGGACAGGTCGGAGTGGCAGACACCGGCGGCGGCGAGCGCGACGCGCACCTGGCCGGGGCCGGGCTCCGGCAGGACGATGTCGGTGATCTCCAACGGAGCTCCGACGGCGGGCAGTACGGCGGCGCGGACCACGAACAGACTCCCAGGGCTCTTCGAACGGCTGGATCGGGCGGAGGTGCGGGACGGACCGAAGGGTACGGAGGCGGACCGAAGGGTACGGAGGCGGACCGAAGGGAGCGGAGGCGGACAGGCTCAGAACTGGAGCGACTTGGTCTGGAGGTACTCCGCCAGACCGTGCGGCCCCAGTTCGCGGCCCACTCCCGACTGCTTGTAACCGCCGAACGGCGCGAGCGGGTTGAACCGCCCGCCGTTGATGTCGACCTGTCCGGTGTCCATCCGGCGGGCGAAGGCCACCGCCTCCTCGCCGGTCGCGGCCCACACGGCCCCGGCCAGCCCGTACACGGTGTCGTTGGCGATCCGCAGGGCGTCGTCCACGTCCTCGTACCGCAGGATCGAGACCACCGGGCCGAAGATCTCCTCCCGGGCGATCGTCATGTCCGGGGTGACGTCGGCGAAGACGGTCGGGGTGACGTAGAAGCCGGTCGCCAGGGGCGCGTCCGGGCCGCCCGCGATCAGCCGGGCGCCCTCCTCGACGCCGCGGGCGATGTAGCCGCGCACCCGCGCCTGCTGCGCGGCGTTGACGAGCGGGCCGACCCGCTCCCCGGCCACGTACTTCGTGACGGCGTTCGCCGCCAGTTCCACGGCCTCGTCGTACCGCTCGGCGTCCACCAGCATCCGGGTCCAGGCGCTGCACGTCTGGCCGGAGTTGGTCATCACGTTGGCGATGCCGACGTTGACCGCCTTGGCGAGGTCCGCGCCGGGCAGGATCACGTTGGCGGACTTGCCGCCCAGTTCGAGGGCGACGCGCTTGACGGCGGCCCCGGCGGTGGCGCCGATCTGCTTGCCGACGGCGGTGGAGCCGGTGAACGAGACCATGTCGACGCCCTCGTGCTCGGCGAGCGCCTGGCCGGCGACCGGTCCGAGGCCGGTGACCAGATTGAAGACGCCGGGCGGGAGACCGGCGGCCTCGGTGGCCTCGGCGAAGAGCTGGGCCGTGAGCGGGGTGTCCTCGGCGGGCTTGAGGACCACGGTGCAGCCGGCGGCGAGCGCGGGAGCGACCTTGGCGACGATCTGGTGGAGCGGGTAGTTCCAGGGGGTGATCGCACCGACCACGCCGACCGGTTCCAGGAGCACGGTGGAGTTGCCGATCCGCTCCTCGAAGGCGTGCCGGGCGGCCAGTTCGGCGTACGAGGCGGCGACCAGCACGGGGACGCCCGCGTGGACCGCCTGCGACAGCGGCAGCGGCGAGCCCAGCTCGGCCGTGATCGTCTCGGCCAGCGTGTCCTTGCGGGCGGCCAGCGCGTCGGCCAGCGCGGAGAGCCGGGCGGCGCGCTCGGCGGGCGGGGTCGAGGCCCACGCGGGAAAGGCGGCGCGGGCGGCCCGTACCGCCGCGTCCACGTCCTCGGCCGTGCCCGCCGGCACATGGGCGATGACCCGTTCGTCGGCCGGGTTCACGACCGCGATCGTGTCCTGCCCGGCGGCGGGCCGCCACGCGCCGTCGATGTACATCTGGTCGTGGGCCTTCATGGCTGTTTCCTCCCGGACGTGCTGTGCGGAGCGCCGAAGCCGTGCGGCGCGGGCGCACGTCGCACGCGCCCAAACTAGCGCCGTTAGTTTTCCGGCGCCAGGGAGCCCTTCGAGACGCCGGTCACGCCGGGCGCGTACGTCTCGGAGCCTCTACCCGCTTCCCGGCTCGGCCATCCGCGCTCCGGGGTCGGCCCCCCCTCCGGGGGTCCTGGCCGGAACGGCAGGACCGCCCCGCCCCCCGCATCGGGCGGCACGGTCCCGGTCTCCGGCGGTACGGGCACGGTTCTCGCCTCCGCGGGTACGGTCCGGGCCGCCGGCGGTCCGGGCACGGTTCCCGCTTCCGGGCGGGCGGGCGCGTCCCCCGGCGGCGGCTCGGTGCGCCCGTCGCCGCGCAGGCCGAGTCCCGCCGCGCCGAGCAGCCCCGCCCCCAGCAGGACGAACGGGGCCGCCGTCCCCACCGCTCCCGCGATCAGGCCCGCCGCGGCGGGGGCGGCGACCTGGCCGAGCCGGTTGCCGGTCAGCCGGAGGGCCAGCGCGGTGGAGCGCGCCCCGTCCGGGGCGGCCCGCACGACCGTGGTCATGGACAGCGGCTGGCCGACGCCGAGGCAGAAGCCGAGCACGGCCAGCATGACGGCGAGGACGGGTACCGAGACGGGCAGCGCGACGCCCGCGCACAGCACCCCGGCGAGCAAGCAGCTGGTGGTCAGCAGGGCCCGGCGGCCCAACAGCCGCAGCAGCGGCGTCATCACCAGCCGGCAGGCGATCGTGGCGGCGGCTCGCAGGCTCAGCAGCAGCCCCACGGTGGCGGGCGCGATCGAGCGGTGCTCGCCGACGACGGGCAGATAGGCCGTGAGGATGTCGGTGGCCGAGAGCACCGCCATGCTGATGAGGATGCCCGCGGGGACGCCGCGTGCGCCCAGGATGGTCCGGACCGGGACCTTTCCGGCGGCCTGCGGCCGGGCACCGCCCTCCCGGCGGTGCTCGACGCTCCGGAGGGAGGTGAGGGCGAGCGCGCAGACCCCGGCGGAGACGAGGAGCGCCCGTGCGCTCGTACGGCCGAGGGCGCCGCCCTGCCCGGAGATGAGCGCGCCCGCGGCGACCGGCCCGACGAGCTGGCCGAGCGAGGCGCCGATGGTGAAGTGCCCGAAGTCGCGGTCCTGTTCGGCGGGAGCGGACTGCCGGGCCACGATCGACTGCGCGCCGATCACGAAGCACAGGTGGCCGAGGCCCATCACCCCGCTCCAGGCGGCCATCGCGGGCAGCGAGGAGGCGAGGCCGCTGAGCGCGCAGCCGCCGGAGATCAGCAGGATGCCGAGCGGCAGCAGGGGCGCGCACCGGCCGTGGTCGGTGCGGCGGCCGAGCGGCACCGCGGTGAACAGCGGGAGGAGGGCGTAGGCCCCGGCGATGACGCCGACCGCCGTCTCGTCCGCTCCCAGCGCGAGGGCCCGGTAGGAGACGGCGGGCCGCGCCATCGAGACCGCCCCCTGCGCGAAGGCGAAGGCGATGACGAGGCGCAGCAGCCAGCCCCTGCCGGGCCCGGTTCGCGGTGCCGACGCCATCACATGATGCCGAAGAGGACGCCTGCGGCGAGCACCACCAGCGAGGTGAGCACGGCCCACTTGACGGTGAAGCGGGTGTGGTCGCCGAACTCGACCTTCGCCATGCCGACGAGGACGTACACGGCGGGCACGAGCGGCGATGACATGTGCAGGGCCTGGCCGGCCAGGGAGGCGCGGGCGATCTCCAGCGGCGAGACCCCGTGGGCCGCGCCCGCCTCGGCGAGGACCGGGAGGACGCCGAAGTAGAAGCCGTCGTTGGACATGAAGTACGTGAGCGGCAGGCTCAGCAGGCCGGTGACGATGGCCATGTGCGGGCCCATCGCGTCGGGGATCGCGCCGACGACCCAGTCGGCCATGTGCTCGACCATGCCGGTGCCGGTGAGGACCCCGGTGAAGACGGCGGCGGCGAAGACCATGCCGGAGACGTTGAGGACGTTGTCGGCGTGGGCGGCGATCCGGGCGCGCTGGTCGGGCATGTGGGGGAAGTTGACCGTGAGCGCGAGCGCGGCTCCGAGGAGGAAGAGCACCGGGATCGGCATCAGTTCCATGATCATCGCCGTCAGGAGGGCGGCGGTCAGCCCGGCGTTGAACCAGTAGAGCTTCGGGCGGAGCGTGGGGCGGTCGGGGTCGAGGCCCTGGAACTCCTCGTCGTCCTCCGCGTCGCTCGCGCCCGCCGCGCCGTCGCCGCCCGTGGAGGCGGAGCCCGGAGCGGGACCGGCCGCGCCCTCGCGGAGGCGGTCCGTACCGCCGCCCGCCCCTCCGGCACCGACCGTCACGGTCTCCGGCTCGGTGTCCCGTACCAGTGCCTCGTCGAGGGTGAGCATCCCCAGCCGCTTCCGCTCCCGGCGGCCGAGTACGTACGCCAGCGCGAACACGGCGAGCAGCCCCATGGCCAGCGCCGGGATCATCGGCACGAAGATCTCGGAGGCGTCCAGCTTGAGCGCGGTGGCGGCGCGGGCGGTGGGGCCGCCCCAGGGGAGGGTGTTCATGACGCCGTTGGCGGTGGCCGCCACCCCGGTCATCACGACCAGGCTCATCTTCAGCCGCTTGTAGAGCGGGTACATCGCCGAGACGGTGATCATGAAGGTGGTGGAGCCGTCGCCGTCCAGCGAGACGATCGCGGCCAGGACGGCCGTACCGACGACGATCCGCATCGGATCGGCCTTGCAGAACCGCAGGATGCCCCGGACGACCGGGTCGAACAGGCCGACGTCGATCATCACGCCGAAGTAGACGATGGCGAACATCAGCATGGCGGCGGTGGGGGCGAGGTTGCCGACGCCCTCGATGACGTAGTCACCGAGGTGCGCGCCCTGTCCGACGGCGACGCAGAACAGTGCGGGGATCAGTACCAGCGCCGCGATCGGCGACATCTTCTTCGTCATGATCAGGACCAGGAAGGTCGCGATCATGGCGAAGCCGAGGATTGTCAGCATGGGGGATACCTAACGTTCATCCTTGAACTCCCACCGGTCTCGGCGGTCGGTCCGGACGACGTTAGGGGCCGCCTCCCAGCGTTAACAAGACGTTGACCTGTGAGCAATACGAGCAAAACCCCAGGTCAACACGGTGGTGCTAGGGAACCGGGGTGACGGAGACCGGGATGGCGTTGAGGACGGCGGTGCCGGACAGCGGGTCCAGGAGGGTGCCGTCGAGCAGCTGGTTCACGTTCACGCCGGGGCGGGCGGCGGCGACCGTCATCCGGGTGCCGGGACGGCCGTGGCCCCAGCCGTGCGGCAGGCTCACCACCCCGCCGCGCACGGTGTCGGTGATCTCGACGGGGGCCTCGACGCCGCCGCCGGAGGACTCGATCCGGGCGAGGGCCCCGTCCACGAGCCCGATGCGGGCGGCGTCGTCGGGGTGGATCTGGAGGGTGCAGACGTTGGAGCCGCCGGTGAGCGAGGGGACGTTGTGCATCCAGCTGTTGTTGGAGCGCAGGTGCCGGCGGCCGACGAGGACGAGCGGGGCGGGCCGGCCCCCCGACGCCCGGCGCAGGCGGGGGAGATCGGCGGCGATCGGCTCCGGGAGCAGCTCGACGCGGCCGGAGCGGGTGCGCAGGACGTCGGGGAGGCGGGGTTCCAGCGGGCCGAGGTCGATGCCGTGCGGGTGGGCGAGGAGCCGCTCCAGCGTCAGCCCGTACGGGCCGAGGCGCAGCATCAGGTCCAGTCGCCGTTCGGGGCCGCTCATGCCGGTGAGGGCGGCGGCCAGCTCCTTCGGGGCCCCGGCCTTGGCGATCGCCGTGTCGACGGCCAGGTCGTCGACGGCGGAGGGCGGCGCGCCGTGCAGGCCGCTCACCGCGAGGATCAGCCGGGCGTGGATCTCGCTCTCGTCCATCCGCCCGTCCTCCAGGGGGACGGCGGCGCGGGTGTAGCGGACCTGGTTGCGGACGGCGAAGCCGTTGAACGCGAAGTCGAAGTGGGCGCTCTGCGAGGGCGGCGGCGGGGGCAGGACCACGTCGGCGTGGCGGGAGGTCTCGTTGAGGTACGGGTCGACGCTCACCATGAAGTCGAGTCCCCCGGCGAGGGCCGCGTCGAGGCGGTCGCCGTCGGGTGCGGAGAGGACGGGGTTGGCGGCGAGGACCAGCAGGGCGCGGATGCGGCCGTCGCCCGGCGTGTCGATCTCCTCGGCGAGGGCGGCGATGGGCAGTTCACCCTTGGCCTCGGGACGCCCGGAGACCCGGCTCGACCAGCGGCCGAGCGCGAACCCCTTGCCGGGTACGGCGTTACGGGTTCCGGGTCCGGCGGTGCGCGGGGCGCGGGCGGTCGCGGAGAGCGGGAACAGCGCGCCGCCGGGCCGGTCGAGGTTGCCGGTGAGGATGTTGAGGACGTCCACCAGCCAGCTGGCGAGGGTGCCGTGCTCGACGGTGCAGCTGCCGATGCGCCCGTAGACGGCGGCGGTGGGGGCGGCGGCGAGCTCGCGGGCGATGGCGGTGATGGTGTCCGCGTCCACGTCGCAGGCGGCGGCGACGGCATCGGGGGTGAAGTCGGCCAGGGCGGCGGTGAGTTCGTCCATACCGTCCAGGTGGGCGGCGAGCGCTCCGGGGGCCGCGAGCTTCTCGTCGAGCAGGGTGTGCGCGACCGCGGCCAGCAGCAGGGCGTCCGCGCCGGGCCGGATCGCCACGTGACGGTCGGCGAGGCGGGCGGTGCGGGTGCGGCGCGGGTCGATGACGGTGAGGGTGCCGCCGCGCCGGCGCAGGGCCTTGAGCCGGCCGGGGAAGTCCGGGGCGGTGCAGAGGCTGCCGTTGGACTCCAGCGGGTTGGCGCCGATCAGGAGCAGATGGTCGGTGCGGTCGAGGTCCGGTACGGGGATGGCGTGGGCGTCCCCGAAGAGCAGGCCGCTGGAGACGTGCTTGGGCATCTGGTCCAGGGTGCTCGCGGTGAAGAGATTGCGGGTGCGCAGGGCCCCGAGCAGCAGGGGCGGATAGAGGGAGCCCGCCATGGTGTGCACGTTCGGGTTGCCGAGGACCACGCCGACCGCGTTCGGCCCGTGCGCCGCCGTCAGGGCCGGTATCCGGGCGGCGATCAGGTCGAACGCCTCACCCCAGGACGCCTCGTGCAGCTCCCCGTCGCCGCCGCGTACGAGGGGGGTGCGCAGCCGGTCGGGGTCGGCGTCGAGCGCCCCGAAGGCGGCCCCCTTGGGGCAGATGAAGCCCCGGCTGAAGACGTCGTCGCGGTCACCGCGCGCGCCGGTGACGGTGGTCCCCTCGATGGTGAGGGTGAGACCGCAGGTGGCCTCGCAGAGGGGGCAGATACGGGGTGCGGTGCGGGAGTCGTGGGACATGGGCCCTCCCCGGGCGGCTGCGGCGACGGCACGCGGACATGGGCCGGGCGGGCGGGGGCGCCCGTTTTCCGGCCCGGCCGAGCATACCGACCGGTACGAACGGTGGGGAGGTGTCTGCCGCCGCCGGGCCGGGTGAAGGGGCCCGGCCCGCCCGGACGTCTCTGCGTCCCCCCGTCCGAGAGGGGCGGACGAGGCGCCGGACGGGCGTGCCGGCCAGGGCCCCGGCCGAGCGTGCGGGCGAGGGTCTCGGCCGAGCGTGGAGCGGGTTCCCCGCCCGATCGTCGGCGCGAGGGCCTCAGTCGAGCGTGTGGGCGAGGTAGGACCGGACCAGGGTGCGGGTCTCGGCGACGATGTCCGCGTCCCCCGACGGGTGCGTGCGGAAGGCGAGTTGGAGCAGCGCGTCGGCGGCCTCGACGCTCACCAGGACCGCCCGCGACAGCCCCTCGTCGGCCCGTCGCCCGAGGTGGGCGGCGAGCAGGACGGCGAGCCGGTCCGCGAGCCGCCGGTTGGCGTCGTCCGCCGCCCCCTCGGCCGGAAACGGCGGTCCGAAATCGACGAGCGCGAAGCCGGGGACGCCGCGCTTCATCGCCAGGTACTCGTCGAGCACCGCGTCGATGGCGGCCCGCCAGTCGACGCCGGGGAGCTCCGCGAGCCGGGCGGTGACGCGTTCGGCGTAGACGTCCAGGTTGCGCAGGGCGAGGGCCTCGACGAGGGCGCGTTTGTTGGAGAAGAACCGGTAGACGGAGCCGATGGGCACCTCGGCGCGTTCGGCGACGGCACGGGTGGTGAGCAGCTCGTATCCGGTCTCGTCGAGCAGTGTGGCGCAGGAGTCGAGTATCCGGGCCAGCCGGTCGGCGCTGCGCTGCTGCACCGGAGCGCGGCGGAGGTTCGGGTTGACGTGGGGCACGGGCCCCATGATGCCGTGTCCGCCCCGCCGGGCGGACGGCAGCGCCCGGCCACCCGGCCAAGGGGCCCGCCCGTGTGCGTACGTACGCGCGAGACCCGCCCCGAACGGAGCGGCGCGCACCACGCATGGCGCGGCACGCACCACGAATGGCGCGATGTATGCCGTTGACGCGCCCCGTTCTCATTCCTACGGTGGTGCATAGGATTTGTCGTCCGACGGGTCCGAGGGCTTCTTGGGCACACCGGGAGTGCGGGATGAGCGCGATCGACCAGGCGAGGAAGACGGCCGAGGGGCTGGCGTACTCCTCGGGCTTCGGCAACGAGCACAGCTCGGAGGCGGTTCCCGGGGCTCTGCCGCACGGCCGCAACTCCCCTCAGCGCGCCCCGCTCGGACTGTACGCGGAGCAGCTGAGCGGCTCCGCCTTCACCGAGCCGCGCGCGGACAACCGCCGTTCCTGGCTCTACCGCATCCGCCCCTCGGCCGCCCACCCGGCGTTCACCCGCACCGACAACGGGGGGCTGCGCTCCGCTCCGTTCACCGAGACCGTGCCGGACCCGAACCGGCTCCGCTGGAACCCGCTGCCCGACCCCGCGCCCGGCACGGACTTCCTGAGCGGCCTGTGGACGCTGGGAGGCAACGGCGACGTCACCCAGCGCGCCGGGATGGCGATCCACCTCTACCACGCCGACTCCTCGATGACGGACCGGGTGTTCAGCGACTCGGACGGCGAGCTGCTGATCGTCCCGGAGCGCGGCGGACTGCTGCTCCGTACCGAGCTGGGCCTCCTGCGCGCCGAGCCGGGCCATGTCGCGCTGATCCCGCGCGGGGTCCGCTTCCGGGTGGAGCTGCTGGAGGAGACCGCGCGGGGTTACGTCTGCGAGAACTACGGCCGCCCGTTCGCGCTGCCCGGCCTCGGCCCGATCGGCGCCAACGGCCTCGCCAACGCCCGCGACTTCCTCGCCCCTGTCGCCGCGTACGAGGACCGTGAGGGCCCGGTGGAGGTGGTCAACAAGTTCTGCGGCAACCTCTGGACGGCGACGTACGACCACTCGCCGCTCGACGTGGTGGCCTGGCACGGCAACCACACCCCGTACGTCTACGACCTGCGCCGGTTCAACGTGATCGGCACGATCAGCTACGACCACCCCGACCCGTCGATCTTCACCGTGCTGACCTCGCCGTCCGACACACCGGGGCTGGCCGGGGTGGACTTCGTCGTCTTCGCGCCGCGCTGGCTGGTCGGCGAGGACACCTTCCGGCCGCCGTACTTCCACCGCAACGTGATGAGCGAGTACATGGGCCTGATCGACGGGGCGTACGACGCGAAGGCGGACGGGTTCGTCCCCGGCGGCGGCTCGCTGCACAACATGATGTCGGCGCACGGCCCGGACCGGGAGACGTTCGACCGGGCGAGCGCGGCGGAGCTGACACCGCAGAAGATCGACGACGGCCTCGCCTTCATGTTCGAGACCCGCTGGCCGGTGACGGCGACCGCGCAGGCGGCCGCCGCCGGCCATCTGCAGCGTGGCTACGACGACGTGTGGCAGGGTCTGAGCCGCAACTTCCGGCCGTAGACGGCCGAAGGCCCAAGGACGGGACGGGGACGACGTGACAGAGAGCCACGGACAGGCCGGGGCGGGCGGCCGGGAGGCCGAGGGAGCCGCCGCCACGGCTCCCGGCCCCGGCGCGGTGGCCCGGGCGGCGGGCCCGGACGCCGGCCCCGGCCCGGCGCCCGCGACGGCCCCCGTGCCGGGCCCGCCCGCCTCCGGCCCGCCCGCGTTCGCCCCCGACTCCCTCGTCCTGAACCGGAAGCTGCCCCTCTGGTACCAGGTCTCCCAGTCGCTGCGCGCCTCCATACTCGGCCGCCCGCAGGGCTCCCCCGCCCGGCTGCCCACCGAGGAGCAGCTCGCCGCGCACTACGGGGTCAGCGTGCTCACCATGCGGCAGGCCCTCAAGGAGCTGGAGACGGAGGGGCTGATCAGCCGGCACCGGCGGCGCGGCACGTTCATCGAGCCGCGTGCCCGGCGGGTCTCCCCGGTCCGGCTGCTGGGTTCGGTGGACGCGATCGTGGCCCAGCAGTCCGGGGAGGCGACGACGGTTCTCGGCCACGGCCCCACCCCGGTACCGGGTGATCTCGCGGAGTTCTTCCCCGGCTGCGCCGAGGTGACCTGCTACCGGCGGCTGCGCCGCGACGGCCGGAGCGAGGAACCCACCAACTGGGCGGAGAACGCGGTGCTCCCCGACATCGCCGCCCGGATCGATGTGGCCGACCTCGAACGGTGGCCGATGACCAAGGTCCTGCGCGACGTCGTCGGGGTGAAGATCTCCCGGATCACCGACACGGTGGAGGCCCGTCTCGCCGACCCCGTCACCGCCGACCTGCTCCGGGTCCCGCTGCTCAGCCCGATCCTGCACTACACGGGCGTGACGTACGACGAGGAGGGGCGTGTGGTGGACGTCGCCCGGATCCGCTACCGGGGCGACCGGTTCGCCTTCTCGGTGACGGTGGAGGCCCACTGACCCCGCCCGCGGGGGCGCCGCCCGCCGTTACGATGCGGGAGGTCACGGCGGACAGGGGAGGACGGCTCGGTGGCAGCGCGCAGGACGGCGGCAGCAGCGTCCGGAGGGGGCACGGACTCCTCGCCGCTCGACACGTTCGCGCCGCTCGACGAGCTGATGCCGTGGTCGTCGAGGCCGTTGAGGACCGGCCGCGCCTGGGTGAGCGGCCCCGATCCGGCGGCGCTCCGGGCCCGCTGGGAGCGGCTGGCTTCCGCTGAACCCGCCGAGCAGGAGCGGCTGTTCGCGTCCACTCGTTCCCGTACGCCGCGCACCTCGGTCGCCGCCCTGCCCGGCCAGTCCACCGGAACGGCCCGCTTCGCCCGGTCGCCGGGCCCCTGCCCCGACCCCGTACGCATCCTGCACGGCCCCTACGACGAGCAGTGGCTGCTCCCCGACCACCGGCTGATCGACGCGGCCCGTCCGGAGCTGTGGCGGGTCGCCGACGGGCAGCAGCTCTTCGCGGTCGAGCACGGCACGGCCCCCGAGGACTCCGGGCCCGCCCTGTCGGTGACCGCGCTGCTGCCCGACGGGTACTCCCCCGCCGGGCGGCCAGGGCGGATCAGGCCGCTGTTCCGCAGGCCCGGCGGCACGGAGCCCAACCTCGCGCCGGGGCTCGGGGAGCTGCTGCGTGGGCGGCTCGGCGGCGGGGCGGAGCCGGAGGCGTTCGCCCCGGAAGCGGTGCTGGCCTGGGTCCTGGCCGCCGCCCGGCCCTCCCCCGCCGGGCCCCGCGTCCCGCTGCCGGCCGAGGCCGAGGTGTGGTCGGCCGGGGTGGCGCTCGGCCGCGAGCTGACGCGGCTCCAGACGCGCGGGGCGCGGGGCGGCGAGCGGCCGAGGTTGCCGGGCGGGCGCAGACCCTATGTGCGGGCGGCGCTCCCGGCGCGCCCCGCGGAGCTGTCCTACGACGCCGGGGACGAGGCGCTGATCGTCGGCGGCGGCCGGATCGCGCCGGTGCCCGCGGCGGCCTGGGAGTTCACGGTGGGCGGCGTGCGGGTGCTGGAGCGGTGGTTCGGGCTCCGGGCCGCCGCGGCGGCGGGGCTGCGCACGGACGGGGAGGTTCCGGACGGTCTCGACGCGGTCGGCGCGCGCGACTGGCCCCGCGCGTGGACGTCGGAGCTGCTCGAACTGATCACCGTGCTCGCCCTGGTGGACGGCGCGGCGGGGCCCCGGAAGGAGCTGGCTGCCCGGCTGGACGCCGGGCCGCTGATCGGGCCCGCCGAACTGCGGGCGGCGGGGGTCCTGCCGGTCCCGGCCTCGGCCCGGCGTCCCGCGTCGGTGCTCGGGCACCAGGAGGAGGGCCCGGAGGGGCAGTTCGCGCTGCTGTAGCGCCCCGGCCCGTCCGCGGTCCGGGCGGGCCCGTTCCGCCCACCGGGCCGGGGAGAAATGGCGCACGGGCCGGGGAGGGATGACGCACGGGCCGGTCGGAGGGTATGCACGGGGGATGAACACATCTCCTCTTCCGCTCGACGGCATCACCGTGGTGGCCGTCGAGCAGGCGGTCGCCGCCCCCTTCGCCACCCGGCAGCTCGCCGATCTCGGCGCCAGGGTCCTCAAGGTGGAGCGCCCGGACGGCGGCGACTTCGCGCGCGGCTACGACACGGCGGCGCGCGGGCTCGCCTCGCACTTCGTCTGGTGCAACCGCGGCAAGGAGTCCCTGGCCGTCGATCTGAAGGACCCGCGCGGCCTCACGATCGTCCGTGAACTCATCGCCGGGGCCGATGTGTTCGTACAGAATCTGGCACAGGGGGCGGCGGCGCGGCTCGGGCTCGACGCCGCCTCGCTCTGCGCCGCCCACCCGCGCCTGGTGGCGGTGGACATCTCCGGGTACGGGGCGGCCGGGCCGTACGCGCACAAGCGGGCCTACGACATGCTGGTGCAGTGCGAGGCCGGTCTGGTCTCGGTCACGGGAACGCCGGAGCGGCCCGTGAAGGCGGGCGTTCCGGCGGCGGACATCGCGGCGGCCATGTACGCGTTCTCCGGGGTGCTCGCCGCACTCCTGCGCCGGGCGACCACCGGGCGCGGCGGCCCGGTGGAGGTCTCCATGCTGGACGCGCTCGCCGAGTGGATGGGCCACCCGCTGCACCAGGGCATGCACGGCGCCGCTCCCCCGGCGCGCACCGGTCTCGCGCATTCGGTGATCGCCCCGTACGACGCCTACGCGACGGCGGACGGCGAACAGGTACTGCTCTCCGTGCAGAACGACCGGGAGTGGCGGCGGCTGGCCGGACAGGTGCTCGGGCGGCCCGAGTTGGCCGATGATCCGGACTTCGCGACGAACGCGGCGCGGACCGCGAACCGGGAACGGACCGACGAGGCGGTGGGCCGGGCGGTGGCGGCCCTGACGGGCGATGAGGCACTGGCCGGGCTGGAGGCGGCGGGCATCGCCTGCGCCCGGCTGAACACGGTCGCCGACGTGGCGGCGCATCCGCAGCTGGCGGCACGGGACCGGTGGCGGGAGGTGGGTTCGCCGGTGGGGCCGCTGCGGGCTCTGTTGCCGCCGATCACGCTGCCGGGGAGCGAGGAGGCGCGGATGGGCGCCGTACCGGCGCTGGGTGAACACACCGATGCACTGCTGCGAGCCCTGGGGATGACGGACGAGCAGACATCGGTGCTGCGCCGGGACGGGGTGATCGCCTGAGCCTTCCCGAGCGGAGGGCCGGGCGATGCCGTGCGGTGGGTCAGCGGCGGCTGCCGAAGAGGGAGCGCCGCAGTCGCCGCAGCGGCGCGAAGAGCGACACGCGCGCACTCCTGCTCCGACGGCTGCGCGCGGCGTCGCGCGAGGTCAGCTCACGCATCAGCAGCGTCGCTTCGGCCGCTTCGCGCTGCGGGACGACGGGGCCGCCGAGCACCGCGAGATGGCGGTCGAGGCGCGTACTGGTCGCACCGCTCCCGCATGTGATGGCAGGCACACGCGGCCTGCTCCGCACCGTTATCTGTTCCATGTCACTCCCCACCCGTACGAGGGCACCCGGTCCGGGCAGGTTAACCCTATCGCCCTCCGGGGACACCCGTGTATCCCGGCCACGGGAGTGCGCACACATATACGGAGGTTGACGGGCCGTTACCGAATGCGCGCGATTCCAGGGCGACTTGGGACAGTTCGCCTGGTTTGCTCAGCAGGTCGGCGGCTTTCGCGTCCTCCCCCCGGCCCCGTGGAGCGGGAGACCTCGCCCGGCGAGGCCTCCCGTCCGGTCACGAATGCGGGAGGAACGCGCTTGTCAGAGCGCGGACTTGAACACCGGAAGATAGCCGCCCGACTGTCCGGCGGCGGTGGGGTGGTAGGACTCGCCGATGTTCAGCCAGTTCACGCTGTGCAGCCAGGAGTTGCTGGAGCAGATCTCGTGCCCGGTGAACGTCGTCCGCACGTCGCCGAAGGTGAAGCCGTGGTCCGCGGCCCGCTTGGCGGTGGCCGTGTTGAGGTGGTCGGAGGCCGCGTTGATGGCGGAGCGCTCCTTCTCGCTCAGACCGGCGATGCAGCCGCCGCCCAACTGGTAGAAGCGGGGGTAGCCGAGGACCACGACGCGCGCGGAGGGGGCCTTGGAGCGGATGGCCGTGTACACGGAGTCGAGCCGGCCCGGCAGGGTGGTGTCGACGTAGGAGCGGGCGGTGGCGATCCGGTTGAGGCAGGTGGCCTCGGACTGCAGGACGCAGGTCGTCATCACGTCGGCGAACCCGGCGTCGTTGCCTCCGATGGAGATGGAGACGAGGTCGGTCGAGGCGGCCAGCTTGCCGAGCTGGCCACCCGTGACATCTCCGGTCCGGGCGCCGGAGCAGGCGGCGAAGTCGAACGAGGAGGGGGAGTTGGCGGCAGCCCAGAGGGCCGGGTACGCGCGGCTGCTGCGCTTGCAGCTGGAGCCGTCGTAGCTGCCGGCTCCGACGCCGGAGGAGTACGAGTCACCGAGGGCCACGTAGTCGACGGCCGCGGCGGAGGAATCGGCGTTCGCGACCCCGGCACCGGTGAGGGCGAGGGCGGCGCCGAGCAGGAGGGAAGACGAGAACGCCACGAGTCTGGACATTTTCATGAAACTCCTTGGACTCCTTGGGCAGGGGGTTTCTGCCTACTCCGTAGTAGCAGCGCACCCGTCACTCCGGAAGTGTTCATGCCAAAAATATGCGCGGCATGCTTCCGTCCGCCCCCGGCCGTTCGCCCGGAGCTCCCCGGCTCCCGACGGCACCGCGGGAGGGGTCAGTCCCCGTACGCCGCCCGGACCGCGTCCTCGGCCAGGGACAGGGCCTGCTGCCGGGTGAGGCCCAGCCGTTCGGCGGTCTCCGCGTACAACTGCGCCGCGGCCGCCGCCCGCTGTTCGGCCGCTCCACCGGCGGCCGCGATGAAGGTGCCGTTGCGCCCGCGGGTCTCGATCACCCCGTCCGCCTCCAGGGCGCGGTAGGTCTTCGCAACAGTGTTGGCGGCGAGGCCCAGCTCCTCGGCGAAGCCGCGTACGGTCGGAAGCCGGTGGCCGACCGGCAGCGCGCCGGACAGGGCCAGTTCGGCCAACTGCGCGCGGAGTTGCTCGTACGGGGCGATGCCCGAGTCCGGGTCGAGGACGATCGTGTAGGTCACGGCCCCGATTCTCCCCCACCGCCGGAAAAAGAGGAGGCGTCCGGGCCGCCGCCGCGCATACGGTCCACCCCATGACTGTGATCGTGCGCGACTTCCGGCCTTCCGACGCCGACGAGTGGACCCGGGTCCGCCGGGCCTCGGTCCCCTGGATGGTGGCCACCCCCGACCAGATCCTCCACGACCGGGCCCACGCCCATCCCGACCGGCACTACCGGCTGCTGGTCGCCGAGGAGGACGGCGAGATCATCGCCACCGCCCAGGCCGGCATCGCCCACGAGAGCCCGGAGCCGGGGCAGGGGTACTTCACCCCGCACACGCTTCCCGGCCGCACCGGGCGCGGGGCCGGCTCGCTGCTGCTGCGCACGGCGGAGGAGCACCTGGCCGAGGCCGGGGCCACGGTCCTGTACGTGTGGGCCCTGGACGATCCGGAGAGCCTGGCGTTCGCCCGCAACCGGGGCTACGAGCCCCGCCGTTCCGCCCACTTCCAGCGTCTCGGCCTCGCGGACGGGGCCCTGCCGCCGCGCGACGCGGTCCCGGCCGGCGTCGAGCTGCGGCCCGGATCCGCCTTCGCCGACGACCCCCGGCCGCTGTTCGAGGCGGACGCCGAGGTGACGGCGGACGAGCCGGGCGACATCACCTCCGAGCTGGAGGACTACGAGGACTGGCTGACGAACACCTGGCGGCACCCGGCCTTCGACCAGGAGCTCACCTCGGTGGCGCTGGTCGACGGGAAGGTGGCGGCGTTCAGCGCGGCCACCACCGACGGCGCGCGGACCTATCTGAGCGGAATGACCGGCACCCTGCGGGAGTTCCGGGGGCGGGGCCTGGCGAAGCTGGCGAAGAACGATTCGCTGCACCGGGCGCGGGCCGCCGGTTACACGGACGCCTACACCTCCAACGACAGCGGCAACGAGCCGATGCTGGCCATCAACCGGTGGTTCGGCTACCAGGTCTGCGCGACGGAGGTCCGCCATGTCCGGACCCTCTCCTGATCTCCTGGCCGCCGGCGGCCAGGAGCTGGTCGTCGTCCTGACCAAGGCGGGCCGCGTCAAGATCAGGTATCCGGCCGAGGCGGTCCGGGACGACGGGGTCCGCGTCACGGTCCGCGCGCCGTGGGCGGCGTCCGGGGTGCGGGACTTCGGGTTCGTCCGCTTCGAGCCGGGCGACGTCCTCACCGAGCACTACTGGCGGGACCGGTGGTTCGCCGTGAAGGAGGTCCGGGACGGGCACGGTGTGCTCAAGGGCTGGTACTGCGACATCACCCGGCCCGCCGTGCTGGCGGGCGGGGTGCTGACGGTCGAGGACCTGGACCTGGATCTGTGGGTCTCGGCCGACGGGGCGTCGGTCCTGCGGCTGGACGAGGACGAGTTCGAGGAGAGCGGCCTGGCCGGGCGTGATCCGGCGGCGGCCGGGGCGGCGGTCGCGGCCCTGGACGAGCTGGAACGCCTGGCCCGCACGGAGGGACTGGCCACGCTGCTGGTCTGACGGCCCCCGGCCGCACGACTCCCCCGGCGGCCTCCCGGCTCAGGGCCCCCGCGGGGAGTCCGCGACCAGCTCGACCTCGTACCCCGCCGGGTCCTCCAGATAGACGGCACAGTGCCCCGCGCCGCCCGCATACGGGTGGCGGTCGGGGAACAGCAGCCGCCAGCCGTACGCCGGGGCCTCGGCCGTCAGGGCGTCGAGGGCGGCCCGGTCGCCGACGTGGAACGCCAGGTGGTTGAGGCCGGGGCGGCGGCGGTCGTGGCCGCCCGGCGCCAGGTCCGGCGACTGCTCCAGCACGACGTACGCGTCGCCGCGCCGCCAGCTGCGGCCGTGGGCCCAGTGCTGGTACGGGACATGGCCGAGCCGGACCAGCAGCCAGCCCCAGCCGCGCTCCGCCTCCGCCAGATCGGGCACCCACAGCTCGATGTGGTGCACCCGGCCGGCGGCGTCGTCGGCGGCGGGCAGCGGAACGGCCCGTCCGGCACTGCCGGGAACGTACGCGATCGGCTCCCCGTCCCGGTGCCGGTGGAGCAGGAAGCGCTCGCCCGACCGGTAGCCGTCCAGGCCCGCGCGGCAGTACGCGACCATGTCGTCCGGCAGCGCGGCCAGCGGGAACCAGTCCAGCTCGGAGCACTTCTCCGGCTCCGCGTTGCGCGGCGGGCGGGCCGGGTCGTGCTCCGCGACGAAGAACCAGCCCATGCGCGCCCCGCCGCCCGGGCCCCGGTGCTGCATCACCAGGGCCACCCGCAGCTCCTCGGGATCCAGGCGGAGGCCGAGCTCCTCCGCGGCCTCCCGGATCATCGCCTCGCGGACGTCCTCGCCGTCCTCCGCGTGGCCGGAGGGCAGATGGAGCAGCCCGTCCGCGTAGCCCGTGTTCGCGCGGCGGGCGAGCAGGACGTCCGGGCCCCGGCGGAGGATCAGATGGACGTCGACGACCTCGGTGTGCCGGTGCGGGGGCATCGCGCGGGCGATCAGCGCATAGCGCTCGTCGGCGACCTCCCTGCCCCACAGCCGGGCGTCGGGGGCCAGGTCCTCGTGGTGGATCCGCTCGGTGTGGGCGGAGAGCAGGGCGGTCAGTTCGGTGGCACAGAGGCCGTCGCCGCCCCACACCCCTTCGATCAGGATGAGCCGCCCGCCCGGCTTGAGCAGGCCGAACCAGTGCGTGAGGACTGCCGCGGGGTCGGGCAGCAGCCAGACGACGTGCCGGGCGAGCACGACGTCGAACGACCGCTCACCGACCGGGGGCCGGGCGGCGTCCCCGACGAGGACCTCCGCCCCGGTCCCGGCGAGCTTGGCGCGGGCCAGCTCGGCCATGCGGGGCGAGCGGTCGACGGCCGTGACGCGGTGGCCCTGGCCCGCGGCGAGCAGGGAGAGGCTCCCCGTACCGCACCCGAGGTCCAGCACGTCGCTCCGGGTGGCGGGCAGCCAGCTCTCCAGCCGCCCGGCCCAGGCGTCGCGCACCACCGGGTCCAGGAGCCCGTGGTCGGGCTCCCGGTCGAAGGTGCGGGCGGCCTCGTCCCAGTCGATCGTGGTCATGGTCCGATGTTCTCAGCCGCCACTGACAGGGCGGGTGCCCTCCGTCCCGTGCCGGTCGCCGCGCAGCCGCCGGACCAGCCGCCCGATCAGCGGCCAGGCCGCGATCAGCACCACGATCGCGTACACCGTGACGGAGAACGGGGTGTTGACCAGGCCGGACACGCTGCCGTCGCTGATCTGGAGCGCGCGCCGCAGCTGCTGCTCGGCGGCCGGGCCGAGGATCACCCCGATGACGGCGGGCAGCACCGGCAGCCCGTAGCGCCGCATCCCGAACCCGATCAGACCGATGACCAGGAGGATCACCAGATCGAGGGACTCCCCGCCGACCGCGTACGCGCCGACGGCGGCGAAGAAGAGGATGCCCGCGTACAGATAGGGGCGCGGGATGCGCAGGAGCTTCGCCCAGAGAGGGGCGAGCGGCAGGTTGAGGGCGAGCAGCAGCACCATACCGACGAAGAGCGAGGCGATGAGGCCCCAGACCAGCTCCGGTTCGCGTTCGAACAGCAGGGGGCCCGGCTGGATTCCGTACTGCTGGAAGGCGGCCAGCATCACGGCGGCGACGGCGGTGGTGGGCAGTCCGAGGGTGAGCATCGAGACGAGGGTCCCGGCGGCCGAGGCGGAGGCGGCGGCCTCCGGTCCGGCGACGCCCTCGATGGCCCCCTTGCCGAACTGGTCGCGGTGCTTGGAGAGCCGCTTCTCGGTGACGTAGCTGAGGAAGGTGGGGATCTCCGCGCCGCCCGCGGGGATCGCCCCGAACGGAAAGCCGATGACGGGGCCGCGCAGCCAGGGCTTCCAGGTGCGCTTCAGGTCGACCCGGCCGAGCCAGGGGCGGCCGACAGGGATCGGGCTGCCGGGTGAGCGGCGCAGATGGGCGGCGACCCAGAGGGCCTCGCCGATCGCGAACAGTCCGACCGCGACGATGACCACGTCGACGCCGTCGGCGAGATGGAGCGAGCCGAAGGTCAGGCGCTGCTGACCGGTCATCTGGTCGAGTCCGACGAGGCCGATGGTGAGGCCGATGAGCAGCGAGGCGATGCCCCGGAGGCGGGAGGCGCCGAGGACGGAGGTGACGGCGATGAAGGCCAGCACCATGATGGCGAAGTAGTCGGGGGCACCGATGCCGATGGCCAGGGAGGCCACGGTCGGGGCGAGGACGACCAGCAGGATCGTGCCGATCATGCCGCCCGCGAAGTGCCCGATCGCTGCGGCGGCGAGCGCCTGCGCCCCGCGTCCGCCCTTGGCCATCGGGTTGCCCTCGATCGCGGCGACCACGGCGGCGCTCTCGCCGGGGGTGTTGAGGAGGATCGAGGTGGTGGAGCCGCCGAACATCGCGCCGTAGTAGATCCCGGCGAACATGATGAACGCGCCGGTCGGGTCCAGTCCGTACGTCACCGGGAGCAGCAGCGCCACGGCCATCGCCGGGCCGATTCCGGGGAGCACGCCGATCGCGGTGCCGAGCAGGACGCCGAGGGCGGCCCACAGCAGGTTCATCGGGGTGAGCGCGGTGCCGAAGCCGTCGATGAGGGAGGTGAGGGAATCCATCGGTCAGAGCACCCCCATCAGCGGGCCGCCCGGAAGGGGGACACCGAGCAGGTTGTCGAAGACGAAGTAGGTGAAGAGGGAGAGGCCGGCCGCGATGAGCGGGTCCCGGCCGTGGTGCCGGCTGCCGAGCACGTAGGCGGAGCCCCAGAAGAGCAGCGCCCCGGAGATCGGGAAGCCCAGGGGGCCGATCAGGGCGGCGGCGGCGAGGAAGACCCCGGTGAGGAGAAGGACCGTGCGCCGGTCGGCGGGCGCGTCGAGGTCGACGTCCTCGCCGCCCTCCGCCTCGCCGCGTCCGCCGCGCAGGACGTCGACGGCGAGCAGGACGGCGATGAGGAGGAACAGGCCGCCGATGACGAAGGGGACCGTCCGGGGGCCGACGGGGCCGCGCTGGGCGATGTCGACGCTCATGGTGAGGGCGTCGGTGAGCACGAGCAAGCCGAGCGCGAACAGCAGGACGCAGACGCCGAGTTCGGAGTGGTCGCGCAGCCAGGATCGGGAGGCCGCACGGGGTGCCGTGCCGGTCCCGTCGGGGCGGGCCGGTCCGGTGGGTTCGGTGGTCACAGCCCCAGCTCCTTGAGGACGGTGGCGACGCGCCGGTCCTGCTCGTCGAGGAAGTCGCCGAAGGGTTCGCCGACGAGGAGGGCGTCGTCCCAGCCGTTCTTCTTCATCGACTCCTTCCACTCCTTCGTGCCGTGCAGTTCGCGGACCAGGCCGGTGAGCTTGTCCCGTTCGGTGTCCGAGAGGCCGGGCGGGGCGACGA
Source organism: Streptomyces sp. V2I9 (assembly GCF_030817475.1). NCBI lineage: Bacteria > Bacillati > Actinomycetota > Actinomycetes > Kitasatosporales > Streptomycetaceae > Streptomyces > Streptomyces sp. V2I9. The sequence goes on from NZ_JAUSZJ010000002.1 coordinate 1,021,600, forward strand.
TGCCGCGCCAGTTGGTGAACTCGGTGTCGAGTCCGGCCTCGCGCAGGGTGGGGGCGTCGAGGCCCGGCACCCGCTTCGGGCCGGTCACCGCGAGGAGCCGCAGCTCGCCCGCCTCGATCTGGTCGCGGTACTCCCCGAGGCCGGAGACCCCGAAGCCGACCTTGTTGCCGAGGATCGAGGCGAGGAGTTCGCCGCCGCCGTCGAACGGGACGTAGTTGACCGTCCTCGGGGCGATCCCGGCGGCCTGCGCCATGAGCATCGGGGCGAGGTGGTCGGGGCCGCCGGGTGAGGAGCCGCCGCCGACCGGGACGCCGGCCGGGTCCTTCTTCCAGGCGGCGAGCAGGTCGGCGACGGTGCGGTACGGAGAGTCCTCGGCGACGACGACGATGTCCGGCTCCTCGGTGAGCCGGGCGATCGGGGTGGTGTCGGCCAGCGTGCTCGGAGCCTTGTTGGTGTGGACGGCTCCGACCACACCGAGGCCCATGGAGAGGGCGAGCTTGCCGTTGCCCCGCTCGCCGACGAGCCGGGTCAGCCCGACCGTTCCGCCGGCACCCGGCAGGTTGAACACCTCGATGCCATGGGTGAGTCCGGCGTCCTCGGCGTTCATGGCCAGGGTGCGGGCGGTGATGTCGTAGCCACCGCCGGGGGTGTTGGGGACCATGAAGCGCAGTCCGGGAATGCGGGTGCCGGTGTCGGAGCCGTCACCGGTGGAGAGCAGGGGTGGTCCGACCACCACCAGCAACGCCGCCCCGAACAGGGCGAGCAGAGTGCGCAGTCGCACAGGATCCGCCTTTCGCTGTGAAGTGGCCCACATGTTGCCCGCGCGTTAAGAACCTGTCTCTCTTCCGGTATCAACGGACGTTGTGGTCATTGAGGTCGCGCCCTAGCGTGGCGGCGTGACGAGAGTGCTGGTGGTGGACGACGACTTCATGGTCGCCAAACTGCACAGCCGCTACGTGTCCGCCCTGGACGGCTTCGACGTCGTCGGGGCGGCGCACAACGGGGCCGAGGCCCTGCGGGCGGCCGAGCGGCTGCGCCCCGATCTGGTGCTGCTGGACATCTACCTGCCCGACATGGACGGGATCGACGTGCTGCGCGCGCTGCGCTCGGCCGAGGAGCGGGACGCCTCGCGCCCCAGCACGGACGCCCTGTTCATCACGGCCGCCCGCGACGCGGGGGTGATCCGGGCGGCGCTGCGCGCGGGGGCCCTGCACTATCTGATCAAGCCGTTCCACCGGTCCGCCCTCCAGGACCAGTTGCGCCATGTCGCCTCGCTGCGGGCCCGCCTGGACGAGCTGGGAGAGGCCCGCCAGGAGGACGTCGACCAGATCTTCGGCACCCGTCCGCCCGGCTCGCGCGAGCTGCCGAAGGGCCTGGCCGCGCCCACGGCCGACCTGGTGGAGCGCACCTTGCGCGACCACCCCGGCGGCCTGTCGGCCTCCGAGTGCGCCGAGGCGGGTTCGCTGTCGCGGGTGAGCGCACGCCGCTACCTGGAGTGGTTCGCCGGCACGGGCCGCGCCGAGGTGACCCTGCGCTACGGAGGCACGGGACGCCCGGAACGCCGCTACCGCTGGACGGGCTGAGAGGCGTCGCGGGCCGGCGGGCCGGGAAGTCTCAGCCCCCGCCTAACCGGTCCTTAACGGCACCCTAAGGATCGCCTCCACCCCCTCCCAGCAGGCGTTTTCACCCTTCCGAGCGGCTAGCTTGCTGATCGCCGCCCTCCATGGCAGCGGCGTAGTCGTGCCGTTCAGAAGGAGATCCACCCATGACCGCTCGTCGCAAGGCCGCCCGGATCCTCGCCCTCGGTGTCGCACCGCTCGCCCTGGCCGGACTGGCCGCCGCCCCCGCCGCCGCGCACGGTTCGCTCACCGACCCGGTGAGCCGGGTGTCCGCCTGTTACGCGGAGGGTCCGGAGAACCCGCGGTCGGCGGCGTGCAAGGCCGCCGTCGCCGCGGGCGGCACCCAGGCGCTGTACGACTGGAACGGGGTGAACATCGCCGACGCGGCGGGCAAGCACCGGGATCTGATCCCGGACGGCAAGCTGTGCAGCGCGGCCAACGACAAGTTCAGGGGCCTCGACCTGCCGCGCGCCGACTGGCCGGCCTCCGCGATGTCGGCGGGGAAGCACACCTTCGCGTTCCGCGCGACGGCCCCGCACGAGGGCTCGTTCGAGCTCTACCTGACCAGGCCCGGTTACGACGCCTCCCAGCCGCTCGCCTGGTCGGACCTGGAGGCGAAGCCCTTCGCCTCCGCCACCGACCCGGCGCTGAAGGACGGGTCGTACGTCTTCGACGGCACGGTCCCCCAGCGCTCCGGACGCCACCTCGTCTACACGATCTGGCAGCGCTCGGACTCCCCCGAGGCGTTCTACGCCTGCTCCGACGTGATGTTCGGCGGCGGGTCGGAGAAGGGGGCCGGCGTCGGCGCCCGGACTCCGAAGCCCCCCACCGCGCCGTCCGAGGACGCGATCGCCGAGGGCGCCGCGAAGTCGTCGGTCGAGCACGACGGCCACGGTGACGACGACGCGGACACCGGGGCGAAGGCCACGACCGCCGCACCGGCGGGCGAGGACCGGGCCGCGACGGGGGGCAACGCCCCGGCGGTGAACGCGGCGGCCGGGGAAGAGGTGCTGGCCGAGACGGGCGGTTCCGGCAGCAGCACCTACCTGGCCATCGGCGGCGCGGCGGCGCTCTCCGCCGGGGCGGCCGCGCTGTTCGCCTCGCAGCGCCGCCGGGCCACCACGACGGGCCGGCGCGGCCGCTGAGCCGCGCAGCGCCCCTCCCCCGGACCCCTGCCGCGTCCTTCCGGGACGTCGGGCGCGGCAGGACCTGACGGGCCGGGGCCCGCCGTCCGCTCCGTCGGACGTCGGGCCCCGGCCTTTCGGCGCGCCGCCGGTCAGCCGATGACCGAGGCGCAGGTGGTGGGGGTGGCGCGGGCCGGGTCGAGGGCGTTGGCCACCTCGTGGAAGGCGATGCGGTCGACGGTGCCGATCGCCACGTGCTCGGAGAGGTCGACCGGGCACAGGTCCTGGAGCAGGACGTTGCGTACGTTCGGCCCGTCCAGGTACTGCGTGCGGTACGGGGTCACGACCTGGTCGTACCTGGTCGCTATGACGGTGTAGCGGACGCCGGGCACCGTGTCGCCGCCCGCCGTGAGCTTGGTGATGAAGGGCGATCCGGCGACCTGGTCGGCGAGGCCGGGGGTCTGGTCGGTGATGAACTTCTCGACGCCGGGGAAGTGCGGGAGCAGCTTGGTGAGGCCGAGCAGCGTCGTGCCGTGGTTGTCCGGGGCGATGCCGACGAGCGCGTTGACCTTGTCGGCGCCGCCGAGGAACTTCAGGTAGTAGTTCGGCATCATGCCGCCCTGGGAGTGGCCGACGATGTCGGCCTTCGGGGCGCCGGTGGCGTCGAGCACCTGGTCGACGAACGCGTCGAGCTGTTCGGCGGACTTGTCGATCGGGCCGAGTCCGTGGAAGAACGGCACCCCCGGCAGCTGGCCGTAGTCGAGGGAGAAGACGCAGTAGCCCCGGTTGACCAGGTAGGGGGCGAGGACCAGCCAGTTGTCGATGGAGTTCCCGAACGTTCCGTGGACCAGGACGACGGGTCGGGGGTGGGCGGCCGAGGGCTTGCAGGAGTAGTCGTTCCAGCCGCGCGAGGTGGCCGTCTCGGCGGCGGGTGCCGCCGCGGTCGCCGTGGCCGCCGGGGCGACGAGCACGGTGAGGGCGAGAAGCAGGGCGGCGAGCAGGCTGCGCGTACGGGGAACGCGCGCAGCACGGAACCAGGGCAGCATCGTGGGATCTCCTTGCGGCTCAAGGGAGGTGCGATGGCGGTGCGCCCTGTGGCCCGGACCACAAGCTTTATGTGCTCATGCCAAATTACGCACGAGTAAGGTCCAGAGGGAAGTTACGCGTCGGTAAAAAAATGCCGGGCGGGAGACCGGCGAGGCCGCCCCGCGACCGGGGCCGGGGGCCTGGGCGTGTCCGGCGGCACCCGGCCGGGCCCACGACGGCCGGCCCGCCCTACGCCCGTTCGGCCCCGCCCCGCCTGCGCGGCAGCCGTCCCGCCGGGACGGTGGGGACATGACTTTCGTCGACGAGGTGAAGAACGCCGTCACACCACGGGCCGCCCTGCTCGTCATCGGCGTGCTCGCCCTGCAACTGCTGTTCATCGCGTCCTACATCGGAGCGCTGCACAAGCCCGAGCCGACGGACGTCGCCTTCGGGGTGGTGGCCCCGCAGCAGATGTCCCGGCAGCTCGTCACCGAGCTGGACGGGCTTCCCGGCGGGCCGCTGGACCCCCGCGAGGTGAGCAGCGAGGGCGAGGCACGCGAACAGATCATGAACCGCGACATCGACGGGGCCCTGATCGTCTCCCCGCAGGGCCGGACCGACACCCTGCTGGTCGCCTCCGGCGGCGGCACCGCGCTGTCCGGCGCACTGGAGAGGATCGTCACCCGGGTCGAGGACTCCCAGCAGCGGACCGTGAAGACCGTGGACGTGGCCGGGGCCTCGTCCGAGGACTTCAACGGGCTCTCGTCCTTCTACCTGGTGGTCGGCTGGTGCGTGGGCGGCTACCTCTGCGCCTCGATCCTGGCGATCAGCGCCGGCGCCAAGCCCGCCAACCGGCAGCGCGCTCTGATCCGGACCGGGACCATGGCGCTCTACTCGATCGTGGGCGGCATCGGTGGCGCGATCGTCGTCGGACCGATCCTCGGCGCGCTGCCCGGCAGCTTCTGGGGGCTGTCCGGCCTGGGCGCCCTGGTCGTCTTCTCGGTCGGCATGATCACGCTCGCCCTGCAGGCGCTCACCGGGATCGTCGGCATCGGCCTGGCCGTCCTGATCATCGTCATCGCGGGCAACCCGAGCGCGGGCGGCGCGTTCCCGCTCCCGATGCTCCCGGACTTCTGGCGGACGATCGGCCCGGCCCTGCCTCCGGGCGCGGGCACCTGGGTGGCCCGCTCGATCGCGTACTTCCGGGGCAACGCGGTCACCGGCCCGCTGCTGGTGCTCTCCGCGTGGGCGGTCGTCGGCACGGCGGTGACGCTGCTGATGTCGATGCGGAAGCGGACGCCACGGGGCCCGGCGGAGACCCCGGCGCGGGGCGCCGGAGGCGCCGGCACCGGCCCGGCGCCGAGCACCGGCGGATCGACCGCCGCCTGAGCACCGGAGACCCGACGGGGGCCGCCCCCCGGCGGCCCCGTCCGGAACCGGCTCCGGCGACCTGCCCCCCGGGCCGCCCGAGAACCGGACGCCTGAGCACCGCGCGTCCGGCACCGGAGCCCGACGTCCGGCGGAAGCGGGAAGGGCCCCCGGCGAACCGGGGGCCCTTCCGCGGTGCGTGGAGTCTCAGCCGATCTCGGCACCGTAGGCGGCCAGCGCCTCCGGTACCGGCTGGAAGAAGGTCGTGCCGCCCGAGGAGCAGTCGCCGCTGCCGCCCGAGGTCAGACCGAGTGCGGTGTCGCCCGCGAAGAGGGCGCCGCCGCTGTCGCCCGGTTCGGCGCAGACCGTGGTCTCGATGAGACCGTTGACGACGTCGCCGTTGCCGTAGTTGACCGTGGCGTCCAGCCCGGTGACCTCACCGTCGTGCAGCTGGGTGGTGGAGCCGCTGCGGGTGACCGCCTGGCCGACCGTGGCGTCGCCCGCCCTGCTGATCGCCCGGGTGGAGCCGTTGTACAGGTTCACCTCGCTCGGGTGCGCGGTGTCCGAGGTGTACTTGACCAGGCCGTAGTCGTTCTCCGGGAAGCTGGAGCCCTCGTTCGCCCCGATCTCCGAGCCGCCCTGGGTGTCCGACCAGCTGGTGACCGACTCGGTGCAGTGGCCGGCGGTGAGGAAGTACGGCTGGCCGTCCTTCACCACGTTGAAGCCGAGCGAGCAGCGGGAGCCGGAGCCCCAGATCGCGTCGCCCCCCGCGATCAGCGGCTTGAACTCACCCGTGGTCTTCATGAGTTCGGCCTTGCCGCCCAGACCGTCGACGACCGCCGAGAGCTTCTTCCAGGCGGCGCCGTCGACCGTGCTGTCGGCGGTGACGCGCAGCTTGTTGGTCACCGGGTCGACCGCCCAGGAGGTGCCGGGGATCGTCGCCCTGTCGGTGAGGGCCTGCCGGGCCGACTTCAGCTCCGCGAGGGAGTTCTCCACGATTCTGGCCTTGCCGCCGGCCTGGCGGACCCGCTCGGCGGCGGCCTCGTCCACGACGTTGACGACGAGGGCCTTCGCCTTCGTGTCGTAGTACGTCCCGGCCGCGTCCGCGCCCAGGTCCCGGTCGAGGGTGGCGGCCAGCTTCCCGGCCGCGTCCGCGCTGAGCGTCTTGGCCTCGAACCGCGGTACGTCGTCACTGGCGTTCGCAGTCTGGAACGTGAGTCCCGCTGCGACCAGGGCCGCGACGGCCGACCCGGCGGCCATCGTGCGCTTCCTGGATATGCGTCGGTGCTTCAACTTCGGCCTCCTCCTGTGGGGCCGTGCACGGGACAAGTGGGGTGTCCGTGCACGGAGGGGATGGGCCGCTCACTATTCCGAGGCACCGAATCGCGCACAAGGCCGACTTCTGGACGTGCACACGACACCGACGCTTCGCACGCGAGGCGTTCACTTACCGGGGGTCACGCCACGTCGGTTCCGTTTGCGAACACCCGGTACGACCGAGAACGGCACCCGCGCACGGACCGGTCCTGTCCGGTATTCGCCTCCCCGGTCCGGATGACGGGGCGAACCGTCCGGATGTCGAAGGAATCGTCCGCCGGGAGCCCCTCGGGACCTTCACAGTTCCCGGCGGTCGAACAGTCCCCGTAACGCCTCTGATGGGTCATCATCGAAGCGGCGACACACGCCGGGCACACCGTGTCCGGGCCGGCCGGGTGACCGAGCGGAGGAGGCACGGGTGCGCAGTCGGGTGCTCGCGGCGGACGGGCGGCATCTGATGGTGGAGCGCCGGGGGGACCCACGGGGAAGACCGGTCTTCCTGCTCCACGGCACTCCGGGCAGCAGGCTCGGTCCCGCTCCCCGCTCCATGGTCCTGTACCAGCGCCACACGCAGCTGATCACCTACGACCGGCCGGGGTACGGCGGCAGCGACCGCCACGCCGGCCGCCGGGTCCGCGACGTCGCCGAGGACGTCCGGGCCATCGCCGACTCCCTGGGCCTCGCGCGCTTCGCCGTCGTGGGCCGCTCCGGCGGGGCCCCGCACGCGCTGGCCTGCGCGGCGCTGCTGTCCGAGCGGGTCACCCGTACCGCGGCGTTGGTCGGGCTCGCGCCCCGCGACGCGGCCGGCCTCGACTGGTTCCACGGCATGGCCGCCTCCAACGTGGACGCGTACTCCACGGCGGCCGCCGACCCGGACGGGTTCGCGGAATCCTTCACCCTCCGCTCCGACCAGATCCGGCAGAACCCGGTACGACTCCTGGACGACCTGCGCCGCGAACTGACCGACTCCGACCGGGTGGTGGTCAACGATGCGGGCATCCGGTCCATGCTGCTGCGCAACTACAGCGAGGGACTGCGCACCTCGGCGCACGGCTGGATCGACGACGCCATCGCCTTCTGCAGCCCGTGGGGGTTCGATCCGGCCCGGATCAGCGGCCGGGTGATGCTCTGGCACGGCGAGAAGGACGTCTTCACGCCCGTGGGCCACTCCCGCTGGCTGGCCGGGCAGATCCCGGGCGCCACCGCCGTACTGGAACCGGCGGCTGCGCACTTCGACGCGCTGTCCGTACTCCCCCGCGTCCTGGACTGGCTGCTGGACGAGCGGGAGCACCTGGACGGCGGCTGAACCGGGACGACCGCGCCGGGAGGACCCGCCTCCCGGCGCGCGGCATCACACCGCCATCGGCTCCAGCTCACGCCGGAACCGGTCCTGGGTCCGGGCGATCCGGACCAGCGGATGGTCCTCGCCGAGCTGACGCACCAGCTCGACGACGAGCTCCGACCGCAGCTGCGCCGCCTCGTCCTGCCGGCCCATGGCGTCGAGCGTGACCGCCATGTTCGAGGTCACCGCCAGCGTCTCGGGGTGATGGGCCCCGAGCGCGTCGCGCACCTGCACGGCCAGCCGCTGCTCGGTCTCCAGCACGATGTCCAGCTCGCCCAGGTCGGCGGTCGCGCTGGCCAGGTTCATCACGCAGAAGAGGGTGTTGGGGTGCTCGTGGCCGAACGTCTCCCGCATGGTGGCGACGACCAGCTTCAGCACCCGCTCCGCCGCCTCCGGGTCCCCGGCGCCCGACAGGTAGACGCCGAGGTTGTTCTGCGCCGCCAGGGTGTACGGGTGCTTCTCCCCCGGCACCTTCATGTACTGGTCGACGACCTCCTGCGCGGTGTCGCGCGCCTCCACGCTCTCGCCCGCCGCGAACAGGTCCGCCGCCAGATTGAGGTCGCAGGCCAGCGACTCGGGGTTGGCGGTGGTGTACTTCGCCCGGTACCGGGCACGGGTCGCTACCGTGAGCCGCCGGGCGTCCTCCAGCCGGCCCGCCCTGCGCAGCGACACCGCGAGGCTCTTCGCCGCGCTCAGGGTGGCGGGGAAGGTGCGGCCCATCGTCTCCTTGAAGCTGTTGTACGTCGTGCTGAGCAGCGTCACCGAGTCCTCGTACCGGCCGACCTCCCGCAGGTCGCGCGCCAGGTTCATGGCGGAGGAGAGGCTGTAGGGGTGGGCCGGTCCGAGCACCTGGGTGCGCAGGTCGTAGACGTCCTGGTCGATCTCGCGGGCACGGGCGTACTGGCCGACGCTGCGGAGGTTCAGCGCCAGGTTGTTGGCGGCGGCCAGGGTCCGCGGATGGGAGTCGTGGAAGATCTGCCCGAACCCCTCGTGGGCCTCGGTCGCCATCTCGATGGCCCGCTCGTACTCCCCGAGCAGACCGAGGTCGATGGCGAGGCTGCTGGTGGTCATGTACGTGTGCGGGTGCTCGGGTCCCAGCACCTCCCGCTGCCGCTCCAGCGTGAACTCGTCCAGTTCCCTCGCCTCCACGTAACGCCCGCGGGTGCGCAGGATGTTGGAGAGGTGGAAGCAGAGGTACAGGTACTGCAGGTCGCGCTCGCCGAGCTGCTCGCGCCAGATCTCGCGCAGCTCCTCGCCCAGCGCCCACGCGGTCCTGACGTCGCCGCGCTTCCAGAGGTAGCGGACCCGGTCGATCAGGAGCCTGCGGGTCTCCGGCTCCTTGCAGTTGCGGGCGTCGGACGGGCCGAGGTGCGGCCAGATCGTCGCGAAGCGCGGCCAGGTCTCCGGGTTGTCTATGGGCTCGTCGTCGTCGGGCCGGGCGCCGGCCAGGATGCGGTGGACGACGTGCCGTGCCTCGCGCTGCTCCTCCTCGCTGAGCTGCGCCTTGATCACGGCCTGGACGAGGCGGTGCACCTGGACGGAGTTGGAGACCTGGTCGACCTTGGCGAGGGCGAACCGGCCGATCTCCCGGATGACCCGGCCCAGCACCAGCTTCTCCTGGAGCGAGGAGTCGTACGGCTTGAGCGCGTCGATCATCTCCTTGCTGTAGAGGAGGTTGGCGGAGATCGGCTCGGGTGCGAAGAAGGCGCAGAGCTGGAGCAGCCGGACGGCGGCGGGCGAACGCTCCTTGAGCCGGGTGATGGAGATGTTCCAGGTCGCCGCGACCGGTTCGGGGTAGCCGGCCGGCTGGTTGAGCGCGAGGACCTGGGGCGCCTGCCGGGCGAGCTGGTCGAGGTAGGCGTCGATGGGGGTGGCGGTCTCCGCGATCCAGGCGGCCGCCTGCTCCACGGCGAGCGGCAGGTCGCCCACCGCGGTGGCCACCTGGTCGGCGTCCTCGTCGCTGAGCCCCGGAGCCCGGCGCTGGAGGTGCTCGATCGACTCCTCGCGGAGGAAGACGTCCACGGGCAGCGCGTCGCCGTGCTGGGACCAGCTCTGGTTGCGGGAGGTCACCAGGATGTGGCCGGAGCCTCCCTGCGGGAAGTAGCGGCGCAGTTGCTCGGGGTCGTCCGCGTTGTCGAAGACCAGCAGCCAGCGGTCCGACGGCACCCCCCGCCGCAGCAGGTCGACGGCCTCCTGGGAGGCGGCCGCCATGTCGTCGCCGCCCTGGGCGCCGAGCCGGACGGCGAGTTCGGCGAGCGAGGCCACCACGTCGTCGGGCTGCTCGGACGATATCCACCACACCAGGTCGTAGTCGGCCATGAAGCGGTGCACGTACTCCAGGGCCACCTGGGTCTTGCCGACGCCGCCGAGTCCGTACAGGGTCTGCGGCTGCGGCAGGACGACGGCGAGGCCGCCGCCGAGCTGGTCGCGCATCCGCTCCAGGACGAGCGAGCGGCCGGTGAAGCCGGGGTTGCGGGGCGGCGCGTTCCAGATCCTCGGCACCGTGCCGGGGAAGCGCGGTCCGGGCGGGACGCCGTCGGTGATCTGCACCGGCCGGTCCAGGGCCCGCATCACGGCGGTGGTGGCGTGCACCTCGTCCAGCCGGAAGAGGTCGACCGGGTTGCGGTCGATGTACGGGGAGCTCAGGCGTACGTCCCCGACCCGCAGCGGGACGAGTCGGCGGTGGCCGCTGCCCACGGCCTCGGCGGCGGTCCGCTCCCACAGCTCGACGGCGCGCTGGGACTTCAGATAGGCGCTGGAGAGCAGCACCAGCGTGCGGGCGGCGTTCTCCGGGGCGGTGTCCGTCTGCTCCCGGGGCGGGCGCTCGGCGGAGACGTCGCGCGGGACGACCCGGAAGCCGGCGCGGGTGAGGATGGATTCGAGCCAGTCGGCCCACATCCGGTTCTCCGCCACGTAGCAGAGGTGGAGGTCGGCGGGGAGCGCGGGCCTGCGCCGGGTGAAGGCGTCGCGGATGCGCAGCCGGACCTCTTCGCCGATGGGGGGCATCGAGGTGATCTCCCGGTCGGTGACGACCGCGGTGAGCCGTTCGAAGGCGGAGAGCAGCGAGTTGGTGAGCCCGGCCTCGTCGCCGAAGGTGGCGAGCGTCTCCTCGTAGGCGTAGTACGGGCGGTACGGAATCTCCACCGCGCCCCAGTAGGCGGTGAGTTCGTCGCCGGTCAGGTTGCGGGGCAGCCGGTCGAACTTGAGCCGGGCCAGCGCCCGTCCGGCGTCCGCCTTCTCCTTCTCGCCCTCGTCGATGCGCATCGGCACCGGGTAGATGGAGATGGGGCGGCCGGTGTTGCGCTCGGCGATCTGCCGGGCGACGGAGGCCGCGCCGTCGATGGACTGGTCGCTGAGGGTGAAGCAGTCGACGAGAACGTCCGGGAGGTGGACGGTGCAGATGTCGGCGATGTCGCTGAGGCCGGTCCGGCTGTCGATGAGGACGTAGTCGTAGTTGGCCTTCATGTCGTCGCGCAGCGCGTCGAAGAAGTGGCCGCCGCCGAACCGGTCGTAGAAGTTGTCCCAGTCGAAGGTGGAGACGGTGGCGCTGTACTCGCGGTTCTGCCGCCCGGCGGAGACGAAGTCGAGCGTGCCGCCCTGCGGGAACTCCCAGCCCAGCGACTCCGGGGTCAGCGACACGGCGTGCGGCTGGATGCGGGCGTAGTCGCGGTGCCAGTCCTCGGGGCGCTGGGCGGGGCTGGTCGCGGCCCAGGCGTACTCGGTGATCAGGTCGATCACGCCGGTGGTCGCGCCGAGCGTGGCCGGGTCGAGGAAGGGGTGGAAGAACCGGTGCAGACCGGGGGCCTCCAGGTCCCAGTCGACGGCCAGCACCCGTTTGCCGTTGGCCGCGAGGATCCAGGCGGTGTTGGCGAGGGCCATGGTGCGCCCGGTACCGCCCTTGTACGAGTAGAAGGTGACGATGCGCCCGTCACGACCGGCACTCATAGGTCCTCCGCTTCCGTCGCAGGGTCGTGCGGGTCGGGTATGTAGCTCGTGGCGCCCATGGGACCGGTGAGCCGGGTCCGCTCGCCGGAGCCGCCGCCGGAGCCGGGCGGGTAGGCCTTCGCGTACCTGAGGTACTGCTGGGCGGCCACCTCGACCACCTGGGGCAGGAGTTGGCCGTACGCCTCCATCGTGGGCACTCCTTTCGCCGCGGCGCGGCACAGGGCCCGGCCCTGGCCCATCTTGACCGGCATGGTGGCTTCCAGCCGCTGGGCCAGTTCCGCCTCGGCCGCCCTGCTCTGGTGGTCGTCGCGGCTCCACGGCACGATCAGGGTCACCCAGGGGCGGTTCTCGGCGTCGAAGGCGGCGAGCCTGCGGCAGTGGTCCTCGTCCCGCAGGGCCCAGCGGTCGACGATGAGGATCTCCGGTGTGCTGGGAGGGGTCTTGGCGTCGTGCCGGTCCTCGTCGAACGAGGTGATCACGGCCTGGTAGTTGAGCGAGCGGACGAGTTCCCCGGTGACGTAGGCCAGCGGGCGGGCGGAGGCCGGGTAGTAGGGGTTCCACTCCTGGGGTTGGTCTCCGTAGTGGTCGCCGCTGCGGCCTTCGGGCAGATCGTGGCGGGTGGGCGCGGCGATGGTGATCCGCATCGGCCGGGGGGCGCCGACCTCGCTGCCGGGGGAACCGAAGGCGCTGGGGGCCAGGCGGTAGTCGACGGGCCGGCCGGTGTCGATGCGGACCGTGTCGGCGACGCTCACGATGCGCTTGGCCAGTTCGTAGACGGCCCGCTCGTACTCCTCGGCGAAGAGCCGGAGCTTGATCAGACCGTAGAGGCCGTCGCTGACGTAGCGTTCCCCGAAGTCGCGGTGGTTGAACTGCAGCCGTTCGGCGGGGCCGGGGAGCTGGCTCGGGGGCACCGGCACCCAGAGTGCCGGGACGATGGCCTCGGCCGGTTCGTTGGAGCGGGCCCGGTGGTGGATGGCCCGCTGCTCGAAGGCGTACCACTCCTTGCCGCACATCTCGCTGGCGAAGTAGCGCGGCGAGAACAGGGGGACGAAGACCCGGCAGGTGGCGAGGACGTCACCGAGCCGTTCGGACCAGCCCTCGCCGGAACGTATCTCCCGGTCCATGAACCCGGCGCGCGCTCCGGCGGGTAAGTCGGTCATGGCCATCACATGACCGCAGAGGTCCTGGAAAAGCCGTTCGACCCACATATCGGGGTCCGTGCCGGAACCGTAACCCGGCGTGTGGGCGTAACTCAGAAAGAAATACGGCCGATGGCCCACCGCTCGCTGTTGCGTCGATGCGTGCACACGACCCCCGTCCTGTGTGAGCACCCGCATCCCGGAAGGAGGAAGGGAGTGCAAGCGAACTCATCATTCCGGAGCGGACCGTTTTCATCCCCTCGCCGTTCGGTCATTCGCACATCACTTTCCGGTCAGTCACCGGAATGTCCGGCGAACGGCCGGAGGGCGGGGGTTCTGCGTCGCGGTTCTTCGCGGCGGTGCTCCGTGTTCCGCTGATCTCCTTGCGGACAGCGGCGATCAGCTGTTTGCCGTCGACCGTCACCTCCGCCGCGTTCTCGATCATGTCGAGCGCTTCCGGAACACCCGTGAGGTAGCGCGGCTCGTACAGTCCGAGCCCCGCCCGTTCGAATGTCTCGGCCAGCAGTCGGGAGAACGTCACGTGTTCGCTCCCCCAGGGCGTCCGATGTTCCCAGGTACCGTCCAGGGCGTAAAGATCCGTCACTTCACCGAGCGCCCGCAGTTTCGCCCGGCGCGCGCCGCTCAGCAGGCCGAGTGCCAGCTTTTCCGGGTCCTCCGTGGGCCCGATGCCGAGCGCGCCGGGCCCGTGCCGCCCCGGCCCGGCCTCGCCCGCGGACAGCGGGGTGAGCGTGGTGAGCGTACGGGCCGCCTCGGCCGCCTGGTCGGGTACGGCGTCGGCGAGCAGCGCCCAGGCTTCGCCGATCCGGTGGGCTCGCGCCTCGGCCTCCTCAGCGGTGAGGCGGCCGGTCGCGGGGGCGTCGAAGCAGTCGCGGAGGGGGTCGAGATCATCCAGCAGGAGGGCGGGGGCCGGTGCCCGGCGCAGGACGCGGGCGGGCAGCCAGTGCGGGCTCTCGGGCTCGTCGCGGGCGATGCGCCGCGCCTCCGTGCCGGGTGCGGCCCGTTCCCCCCGGACGAGGAATCCGCCGTCCGCGGGGTGCACGACCGCCGCGCCCCGCTCCGGGAGGCCGCCGAGGAGCACGGTGCCGAGGGTCGGCAGGTGAAGGCTTCCGTCGCGGTACGCCACGGGCACCGGCAGGTCGAGGCCGGCGCGGACGGCGGCGGCGGCCACGGTCGCGGCGAGCCGTGCGGCGGCGGCCTCCGGCAGACCGCGTCCGGCGCCGACGTCCTCCAGCGCCCCGATCAGCCAGGTGCGGGTGTAGGGGTGGGCGAGGACCGCGTCGAGCGCGTCGGCTCCGGCGCCGTCCGCCTCGACCTCGGCCGCGAGCCGCCACGCCTCGTCCCAGACCGCCCCGCCCCGCCCGTCGAGGGTGTCGTGGAGAACGGCGAGCAGGGTGCGGGTCAGGTCCTGGTGGGCGGCGAGCAGTTCGCCGGACGACCGGACGGCGGGCGACTCGGTGGCGGTGGCCGTCCGGTCCTCGATGCCGCGGATCAGGGCGGTCAGGTCGGCGCAGTAGACCGAGGGGTTGTCGAAGCCCCCGCCGGTGCCGTCGTCGGAGCGGTACCGGTGGGTGTAGAGCCCACCGCCGCACGAGCGTACGAGCGGGCAGCGGCGGCAGGTGTCGCCGACTCCGGCCAGGCCGAGCTGGCGCGCCCGGACGCCCGGGTGGGCGGCGACCTCGTCCAGGGTGTTGCGGAAGACGTCGAACCCGGTGGCGGCGGCGCCCTCGTAGGCGCTCTTGAGCGAGTCGACCTGCTCCAGCGTCCCGTCGGTCTCGATGACGACGAGGTCGGTGGGGGCCAGTCCCAGGGACTCGGTGAGGCTGGGGCCGCCGCTCAGGGTGGAGAGCACCGAGGAGAACATCCGCACGGGCATGGGGCGGCCCTGTTCGCTCCAGCGGTCGAAGACCCTCAGCAGCCAGTCCGCGTACGCGGTGGGCGAGCCGTCCGGGCGGGGCGGCGGGGCGTCCCAGGTGGCGTGCGGCAGCAGGAAGTCGACGAGCGGGGGTTCGAGTTCGGCGAGGGCGTCGTGCACGGCCACCGGGTCGTTGCGGACGTCGACCGTGCACAGCAGGCCGAGGTCGAGGTGGCGGTAGCGCTCCTCGCGCAGCAGGGCGATCGCGCGCAGGACCGGCGGGTGGCTGCTGCGTCCGTCGGCGTACCGGCGGTGGCGGTCGTTGGCGGCGCGGTCCCCGTCGAGGGAGATCCCGACCCGGACGTGGAACTCGTCGAAGAGGTCGAGGTAGCGGGGGCTGAGCTGGACGCCGTTGGTGTGGATCCTGAGGTCCAGCTCAGCGATGCCGTTCAGGGCCGAGCCGAGCTCCTCGCAGACCCGTCGCAGTCGCGCGGGCCCCGCCAGGAGCGGTTCCCCACCGTGCAGGATCACTGTGACGGAGGGGAGCGCATGGGTCGTCGCATGCTCGGCCAGACGCCGGGCGGTCCACGAAATCGCCTCGTCGGAGATGACTTTCGGTCGGGTCAGCCAGCTCTGATCTGCGTGTTCGTAGACATAACAGTGGTCGCAGGCGAGATCACACCTGCTGTGCACCTTGAGAACGAATTCGCGGAAGGGGACCAGGGGTCCTGTCATTCCGCCATTCTAGCCAGTCCTGACGCTGGATCAGAGAGCAGAACTGAAGGTGGAGATCCGGGTGGACCGGGCCGTAGTCGCGCCGATCGCGCGGTTGATCTTCCTGGCCGTCTCGGCGCTGTGGACGTCGGTCGCCGCGAGGGTCGCGCGGGTCTTCGCCGGGGCGAAGGCAGGGGTGGTTCCGTAGGTCTTCACGGCCGTCCTAGGGGGATCCTGAGGGGGTCTGTTTCCGGACATTCAAACGCTGTCGGATTCCGTGTCATCACACGGTCCGGCATGCGCACTTTACTACCGCCGAGCTCCCTCCACCTGCCGGCGGAGCGACCGCCGTCCCCGTGTTTCGCATGCCGGGACACGCCCTCCGTTCGGCCGCTCGGGCGAGCCCGGAGCGGACGGCGGGACCGCCGGGCCGGGGAGCCGGCCGGTCCCCCGCCGGCTCGCGCAGGTGGGGGGCTTGCGGGCGGCTCCGCAGCCGTCCGCACGGGCGCCCGACGCGCGAACCGTGACGCGCCCGGCACCGCCCCGGCCGAAGCCGTCGGAGGGCCTCGCCGGCGTCGGCGGTTCACTCGTTCACCGGTTCCGCGCCGGGGACGTTGTACTCCGCGCGGGCGCCGCGCATGCAGTCCAGGACGCGTTCGTGGCTGTCGCCCACGACATCCGTGACCCGTACCCGGATGTGGAGCGACTCGACCTTCTCGACGCACCGCCGCGAGAAGACGCCCACCGGCACGGTCTCGTAGTTCCCGGTGCCGACCAGCGGAAACCCCGCCCCGAAGGCGATGAGCTGGTAGTCCTTGCCGACCGAGAGTCCGGCCGCCGTCAGGGCGGACACGACGTCCGCGACGGCGGTCCAGGGCGCCGTCGCCTCGCCGGACCCGCCGCGCAGCACCACGCGGCACTCCCAGCTGTCGACCACGGCGATGTGCTGGCCGCCGTTCAGTATCCCCACCCGCCACGCCGGCTTCCCCTCGGCGAGCAGCCCCGTGCGCCAGGAGCCCCGGTAGCCGAGATAGGGCCGCACGGTACGGGCGTACTGGGCCCTGGCCAGGACGACGCCCGTCGCCACGGCCAGCAGGCTCCCCAGCGCCTCCATGTCCAGCAGTTCCAGCCGCCACGGCCAGTCGGCCCGGACGCCGGGGGCGACATTGGCCCGCACGGCCTCCCACAGCAGGATCAGGACCAGGACCGCGAGCAGCACCAGCGGAGCGGTGAAGAGCAGCGGGCTGCGCCGCACCCTGCGCTGGGCGTCCTGGAGCGGGATGTCGTCCTCCGCCGCGCCACGCCGGTCCGTCTCGATGGCCCCTCCCCCGTCCGGAGGTGACCGCGCCTGCTGAAGGAGACGCCGACTCACCTGCTGTACAGCCCGGTTGGGCAACCTTGCCACAGCGCCGCCGAGTGAGGAAGGCCGCCCGCGCGCACGTGGCCGAACCTCGTCGCGGTGACCGGCAGCGGGCCCCGGGCGCTCTTGCCGCACCCGACCCCCGCCCCTACTCTCGTGGCCCCGGACGGGCAGGGGGGACGTCCGGCCGGGTCAGACGACAACTGCAGACGGAGGCGACCGTGACGGCGCTGCCCGAGCCGCTGAGATCCATGGTCTTCAGGAACGACGATCTGCCCGCGCTGTACCACCACACGGACGCGGTCGCGGTGGCCCGGCAGCGTGAGGCCGTGAACACCACGCGGGCGCAGCTGGCGCTGCTGGTGGCCGGCACGGTGCCCGCGGCGCTGCCGTGGTCGGCCGGGGACGGCCCGGCGGCCCGCGTCCTGCACGGCGCGGCGGTGCTGGCGTATCTGGGCGTGCTCTTCACGACGTTCCTCGCCTCCCACCGCAAGGCGAAGTCGCACTGGCAGCTGAACCGTTCGGCGGCCGAGTTCATCAAGTCCAACTGCTGGCGGTACGCGGTGCACGGCGCGCCGTTCGACAGCGCGAGCGAGCATCCGGAGGCGCTGTTCGCCAACCGCCTGGAGGACGGTCTCCAGGAGTTGCGGAAGGTCGGGTGGGCCGATCCGCGCGAGGAGCTGCCGGATTCCGGCGGGCTCATCACGGAGTCGATGCGCGCGTTACGGAACAAGGCGTACACGGTCCGCAAGGAGACCTACGTACGGGACCGGCTCATCGAGCAGCGGCGCTGGTACCGCAGGCGTCAGCAGGCTTCCCGGCGCGGGGCGCTCCTGTGGTCGGGCGCCATCGTCGCGCTGACGCTGCCGGCGCTGGCGCTGAGCGCGCTCCAGGCGTTCGGGGTGGGCCGGTCGTTCGGCCTGACGGGGGTGCTGTCCGCGGCGGCGGCGGCCTGTCTCGCCTGGAACGAGATGCGCCGGCACCACCCGCTGATCTCGGCGCACTCGCTGGTGGAGCAGGACCTGGAGTCGATGCAGGCCGCCATGGAGACCACCCTCACCGAGCGGCACTGGCCGGCGGCGGTGTTCGAGACCGAGCGGATCGTGTCGCCCGAGCACACCGACTGGCTGGTGCGGCACCGCGTGTGAGCCGGGAAGCCGCGCCGTACGCCACCGGTCCGGGCGCGGGCCCGGCCGGGTCACCCGCGCAGGACGCCGTCGCGCCAGATCACGGTGACCGGGCGGCCGAGGGTGCGGGCGTACGTCACGATGTCGCCGGTACCGCCGAGGCCGCGGGCCGGGAGCCCGTCCCAGACCGCGAGCAGCCGGTCGCAGTGGTCGGCGATGTAGGTGCCGGCGGCGTAGTACGCCTCGTCGGTGGAGTGCGGGAAGTCGAGCCGCACCTCCCGGACCGCGCGCGCCTTGAGCGTCCGGTAGCGGGCGAGGTCGACGGCGTTCTCGAAGCACGCCTCGTAGTCGCCGCTGGGGATGACGGCGGTCAGTTCGGCGCCGCAGGCGAGGGCGAGGTCGGCGAAGAGCTGGTCGGCGCCGACCGCCAGGCTGGAGAGCGCCTGCATCGCCCCTCCGCGGCCGCGGAGCGCGGCGCGCAGTCCCGCGAGCACATGGGTCTCGGCCTCGGCGGGGATGGAGCGGTGACCGGTCACTCCGATGCGGTACACGGACCTGCTACCCCCTGATGCCCAGCGGAGGGCGGTCCGGAGCTCGCCCGCCCCGGCACCCTCCGTCGCCCCGTCGCGACGACCCGTCGTGGCGCCATCCTCTCAAGAGCCCCCCGGCGAGCGGGAGCCCCCGTCCGGAATTCCGGACGGGGGCACGTATGTACGGACAGCTCCGTACGTGGCGGGGGCGGGGCCGGTCAGTACACGCTGACGCCGTAGGCGCTCAGCGCCTCGGTGACCGGCTGGAAGAAGGTCGTTCCGCCGGAGGAGCAGTTGCCGCTGCCGCCGGAGGTGAGACCGATCGCGCGGGTGCCGGAGTAGAGCGGGCCGCCGGAGTCGCCGGGCTCGGCGCACACGTTGGTGCGGATCATGCCGTAGACGACGTCGCCGCCCCCGTAGTTGACGGTGGCGTTGAGTCCGGTGACCGAGCCGCTGTGGGTGCCGGTGGTGGAGCCTCGGCGGGTCACGGACATGCCGACGGTGGCGTTGGCGGCGCTGGTGATGTCCTGGCCGCCCACCGTGCCGTCCTTGGGGATGGTGGTGTTGGTGTAGCGCACGATGCCGTAGTCGTTGTTCGGGAAGCTCGATCCGGAGGTCGTCCCGAGCACCGTGGTGCGGGCCGAGTTGGCGTACCAGGTGGTCGCGCCGTCGGTGCAGTGACCGGCGGTGAGGAAGTAGTAGGTGGTGCCGCTGCGGACGTTGAAGCCGAGGGAACAGCGTCCGGTGCCGGAGTAGATGGCGTCGCCGCCGGAGATGAGCTTGGTGAACGTGCCGGGGGTGCGCTCGACGCGCAGCGCGCCGGCGTTGGCGCCCGCCGCCTTCTTGATCCGGTTGATCTCGGCCTGCGAGACGGTGCTGTCGACGGTCACGACGAGGCGCTCGGTCTGCGGGTCGATGTTCCAGGCGGTGCCCGCGATGTCGGCGCCGAGCACGGCGTCGCTCGCCGCGGTCAGCTGGCCGGCGCTGAACGTACGGGGCGTGTCGGCGTTCGCGGTGGGGATGGCCATCGCCGCGACGGCGGCGAGCCCCGCGAGGACGGCCGTGGTGCGGACGCGTCTCGCCGCAGCGGAGCGGTTGTTGGTGCGCTTGATCCTCACGTCGGGTTCCTCCGAGGGGAATCGGGGGCCCTCCTGTGGGGTGGTGGGCCCGTGAGGCGCAGTCGGGGGCCTGTCCGGATTCCGGAGTTGCCGTGCCCCTGACAATCGCTGACCGGAGTATCGAGGCGGCCGGACGGGAGACGCAAGAATGCCTTTCGGCCACGCCGGTCACTCACGCCTCCGGCGCCGCGGGCCGAGGGGCCCGCGGGGCCGGAGGGGCCTCTTCCGGGTCAGGCGTCGACGCGGTTCCGCTCCCCCGCCGGGACCGCGACGGTGAGCGTGTTGCCCGGGGGCGGGAAGGGGCAGATGAAGTGATCGGCGAAGGCGCACGGCGGCAGCAGCGCGCGGTTGAGATCGACCGTCACCCGGCCGTCGGCGGAGGGCGCGCCGGGCCGCAGGAAGCGGAAGCGGTAGCTACTGTTCCCGCTGGTCGCGTCGGCGAAGACGGCCCACAGCGACCCGTCGGGCTCGACCGCGACCCGGAGCGTGTGCTCCTCGCCGTCCACCGCGAAGGCGATCTCGCCGCCGAGGCCGAGACCGCGCTCGACCCCGTCCGCGTTGGCCACCCGTACGGTCCGGTCGTCGCCGTAGGGGCGGAAGGTCCCCGGCAGCACCCAGCGGGGGTCGTACGGGGTGGCCTCGATGGTCGAGAAGGCGCGCCGCGCGGGTGACGCCGGGTCGAAGTCCCGCACCGCCCACAGTCCTTCCCGGCGGAGCAGCACCAGCCGCCGCCCCCCGGCCGCCACCCGCGAGTCGTCGACCGGCCCGCGGTCCGCGCCGAGGCGGATCTCGCCGGTCAGGGGCTTGCCGTCGACGGTGAGGGCGTCCTCGGCGGTGGCCGTGAGGACCACCTCGTCGCCGTCCTCGCGCCACCGCCCCGGTACGGCCGGAATTCGCCCTTCCGGGTAGTCGGCGAGCCAGTGGGTCCCGGTCAGGGAGAGCGGGCCGTACGGGGCTGCGACGGCGACGATGCGCCCTTCGTGCCACCGCTGCCAGTCCTGCGCGGCGGTCGGCCCGCCGCCCTGCTCCTGCTGCTGTGCGTCCGTGCTCATGCGGTCAACCTTTCCACACCGGCTCCGGAAGGCCGAGGTGCGACCGCAGCGTGGAGCCGGTGTACGCGGAGCGGAACGCCCCGCTCTCCTGGAGGATCGGGACGACCCGGTCGACGAAGTCGTCCAGGCCGCCGGGGGTGAGATGGGGGACGAGGATGAAGCCGTCGGCGGCCCGTCCGTCGACGAACGCGGTCAGCTCGGCGGCGACGGTGGCGGGCGAGCCGACGAACGACTGCCGGGCGGTCGTCTTGATGACGGTCCCCCGCAGCGAGAGCCCCTTGGCCTCGGCGAGCGCGCGCCAGCGGGCGGCGGTCTCCAGGGGGTCGCCGTGCCGGACCCGCCCCTGGGTGATCCCGGAGTCGGGGACCGGGTCGAAGTCGGGGAGCGGGCCCTCGGGGTCGTACGCGGAGAGGTCGGTGCCCCAGACCTGTTCGGCGGCGAGGATCGCGTTCTGCGGGGAGACCTGCCGGCGGCGGATCTCGTACGCCAGCTCCTGCGCCTCGGCGTCGGTGTCGCCGGTCACCACCGTGACGCCGGGCATGATCCTGAGGTCGTCGGGCTGCCTGCCGTAGGCGGCGAGTCTGGACTTGACGTCGGCGTAGAAGGCGCGGCCGGCCTCCAGGGTGCCGTGGCGGGTGAAGATGACGTCGGCGGCGGACGCGGCGAACTCCCGGCCCTCGTCGGAGTCCCCGGCCTGGATGACCACCGGATGCCCCTGCGGCGAGCGCGGGACGGTGAACTCACCGGAGATCGTGAACTGCGGCCCCTCGTGGGAGAACGGCCGCGAGACGCCGTCGGGCGTCCAGGAGTCCCACAGCTCGCGGGCGGTGGCGACGAACTCGGCGGCCCGTACGTACCGGTCGGCCCGGTCGAGGTAGCCGCCCCGGCGGAAGTTCTCCCCGGTGAAGGCGTCCGAGGAGGTCACCACGTTCCAGGCGGCGCGGCCCGCGCTGAGGTGGTCGAGGGTGGCGAGCCGGCGGGCGAGTTCGTAGGGCTCGTTGAAGGTGGCGTTGACGGTGGCCGCGAGGCCGAGCCGTTCGGTGACGGCGGCCAGTGCGTTGAGCACGGTCAGGGACTCGGGCCTACCGACCACGTCCAGGTCGTGGATGCGGCCGTTGTGCTCGCGCAGCCGCAGCCCTTCGGCGAGGAAGAAGAAGTCGAACTTCCCGCGCTCCGCGGTCCGGGCCAGGTGCTCGAAGGAGGAGAAGTCGATCTGGCTGCCGGAGCGGGGATCGGCCCACACGGTGGTGTTGTTGACGCCGGGGAAATGGGCGGCGAGGTGCATCGGGCGCGGCACGGTCAGGCCCCCTTCGCGGCGGTCCGGGCGGTGGCGTACCGGCTGGCGGGGCGTGGGAGTCCCAGGTGTTCGCGCAGGGTGCCGCCGGGGTGGAAGGTGCGGAAGAGGCTGCGGTGCTGGAGGAGGGCCACGGTGCCGTTGACGATCCTTTCGAGGTCGCGTTCGGGGGTGATGGGGGTGAGGTGGAAGCCGTCGGCCGCGCCGGAGCCGTGCCACCGGGCGATGAGGTCGGCGAGATCGACGGGCCCGCCCCGGAAGTAGGTGCCGCGCCCGGCGAGCCGCGGCCCGGTCTCCAGCCCCGGCTCCGGCGTGGTCTCCACGTCACCGAGGTCGACGGTGAGGGCGACCAGGACCCGCAGGGCCGCCGGGTCGCGCCCGAGGGCGGCGGCCCTGGCGCGCACCTCGTCGCGGACGGCGGCCGCCTGCTCGGGGGTGGTGGCCCGGATGTGGACGACGTCGGCGTGCCGGGCGGCGGCCTCGCGGGCCGGGGCGGTGGTGGCGTCGAGGACGGTGACGGGCCGGCCCTGGGGCGGACGCGGCACGATCGCGGGCCCCTTGACGGTGAAGGCGGTGCCGGCGAAGTCGACGTGGTGGAGCTTGTCCCGGTCGATGAAGCGACCGGTGGCGGTGTCCCTGATCTCGGCGTCGTCCTCCCAGCTGTCCCAGAGCCGTCCGGAGACGTCGGCCACCTCGCCGGCCTCCTGCCACAGCGCGGCGGGGGGCGCGGCGCGGCGCCTGCCGAACAGCCGGGCCTCCGCCTCGGTGGTGGAGACGTCTGCCTGCCAGCCCGCCCGGCCCCGGCTCACCCAGTCGAGGGTGGCGACGGCCGAGGAGACGTGGAAGGGCTCGGTGTGGGTGGTGGTGACGGTCGGGACGAGGCCGATCCGGTCGGTGCCGGGGGCGACGCGGGCGAGGACGGCGAGCGCGTCGAGACCGGGCCGGGCGAACGAGTCGCCCAGGGTGACGTAGTCGAGCGCGCCGTCCTCGGCCAGCTCGGCCAGCCGGAGGTAGTGCCCGGCGTCGTAGTGGGGCGGGCCGCCGATCTCGGCGGCGAGGTGGAGGTGGGTACGGGCGGACATGCGGGACCTCTCGGGTCGGCGGGGGGGGGAGGCTCGCCGGGGCGTCGTCGGGGCCGGGCCGGGCGCGGCGCTGCCGCGACGACGGGCCCGCGGCGCCGGCGTCAGTTCGTGGGTTTCGGCAGGCCGGGCGGGTTGATCTCCGACTTCTCCACGGCCTCGCCGCTCAGCCCCCAGCGCTTGAGGACCGCGCCGTACGAGCCGTTCCGGATGATGTGGTCGATCGCGGCGGCGTACGCCTTCACCAGGCCGCTGTCCTTCTTGGTGGTGGCGGCGATCTTGCCCTGGAGGTCCCCGCCGGCCCCGGAGAGCCGGCCGACGATCTCGGACCGGCCCGCCGTGGCGACGTGGTAGGCGGCGTTGGGGCTGGGGCCGAGGTGGGCGTCGATGCGGCCGGACCGGAGGGCCAGGTAGTAGTCGGTCTCCTTCTGGAAGTACTTGATGTCCACCGGCTCGCGCCCGGCCCTGGTGTTCTCCTCGCTCCACTCGAGCAGGATCTTCTCCTGGTTGGTGCCGGAGGAGACCGAGATCGTCTTCCCGGCCACGTCGGCGGGGCCCTTCACCTTCCAGCCGGAGCCCTTCTCGGCCTCGAAGGCGATGTTGTCGAGCCGGTAGGTGGCGAAGTCGTACTTCTCCTTGCGCTCCTCGGTCACCGTCACGTTGGACACGACGGCGTCGAACTTGGAGCTGTCCAGGCCGACGAAGAGGTTCTCCCAGGAGACCTCCTCGAACTGCGGCTTCAGCCCCAGGGTGTCGGCGACGAGGGTGGCGATGTCGATCTCGGAGCCGATCCGGGTCCGGTCGTCGGTGGCGTAGAAGCCGAGCGGCGGCGAGGCGTCGGCGCTGGACCCGATGCGCAGCGTGCCGCGCTCGCGGACCGCCTCGGGGACGAGGGCGGCGGCGGCAGCCGCCTTCTCGCCCCTGATGCGGTCCTGGTCGGGGCCGATGTCGACCCCGGTGTCCTGGTGGCCCTCGGGGCCGGCAGGGCCGGTGGCGGGGTCGGAGGCGCCGCAGGCGGCGAGCAGACCGGTGGCGGTGAGCACGGCGAGGGCGAGGGTGGTGCCGCGGCGGACGGACACGTACGGACTCCTTGGGGCGAGAGGCGGTGGCGGAAGGCGGTTCAGAGGACCTTGGAGAGGAAGGCGCGGGTGCGTTCCTGGACGGGGTGGTCGAGTACGGCGGCGGGCGGGCCCTGTTCGACGACGCGTCCTTCGTCCATGAAGACGACGGTGTCGGCGACCTCGCGGGCGAAGCCGATCTCGTGGGTGACGACGATCATCGTGGTGCCGCTGCGGGCGAGGTCCTTGATGACGTCGAGGACCTCCCCGACGAGTTCGGGGTCGAGGGCGGAGGTCGGCTCGTCGAAGAGCAGCAGCCGGGGTTCCAGGGCCAGGGCACGGGCGATGGCGACGCGCTGCTGCTGGCCGCCGGAGAGCCGGCCGGGGTAGACCGCCGCCTTGTCCAGCAGGCCGACCCGGTCCAGCAGCTCCTCCGCTGCGGCGACGGCCTCCTTGCGGGGGCGGCGCAGCGCCGCGACGGGCGCCTCGACGATGTTCTCCAGGACGGTGAGGTGCGGGAAGAGATGGAAGTTCTGGAAGACGAACCCGATTCTCGTGCGCTGGCGCAGCACCTCGCGTTCGCGCAGCTCGTAGAGCTTGTTCCCCTCCCTGCGGTAGCCGACCAGGGAGCCGTCCACGCTGATCCAGCCCCGGTCGACCTTCTCCAGGTGGTTGATGGTGCGCAGCAGGGTGGACTTGCCGGAGCCGGAGGGGCCGATGACGACGGTCACCTCGCCGGGACGGACCGCCAGGTCGATCCCGCGCAGCACCTCCAGGGCACCGAACCTCTTGTGCACGGAGCGGATTTCGACCATGGCATCGCTGGGTGCGCTCATCGCACGGCCCCCTTGGCGTAGTGGCGTTCGACGTAGTGCTGGAGGACGGAGAGCGCGGTGGTGAGCAGGATGTACCAGACGGTGGCGACCATCAGCAGGGGCACCACCCGGCCGTTGCGGCCGTAGACCACCTGCACCTGGTAGAAGAGTTCGCCGATCGCCATGACGGAGACGATCGAGGTGCCCTTGAACAGCGAGATGATCTCGTTGGCGGCGTTGGGCAGGATGGAGCGCATGGCCTGCGGGAGGACGATGCGCCGCAGCTGCCGGAGCCGGGGGATGCCGAGGGCCGCCGCCGCCTCCAACTGGCCCTGTTCCACGGCCAGTACGCCGCCGCGCACGATCTCCGCCGCGTACGCGGCCTGGTGCAGGGCGAGGCCGAGGACGGCCGCGCTGGTCGCGCCGACGAGGTTCATCGTGTCGAAGGCGAAGAAGCCGGGCCCGAACGGGATGCCGAACGTCAGTTCCTCGTAGAGGTAGGCGAGGTTGAACCAGAACAGCAGTTGCACGATGAGCGGGATCGAGCGGAACGCCCAGATGTAGCCGTACGCGGCGGTCCGCAGG
This sequence comes from Streptomyces sp. V2I9, assembly GCF_030817475.1. Taxonomy (NCBI): domain Bacteria; kingdom Bacillati; phylum Actinomycetota; class Actinomycetes; order Kitasatosporales; family Streptomycetaceae; genus Streptomyces; species Streptomyces sp. V2I9. The sequence continues at coordinate 1,047,085 of NZ_JAUSZJ010000002.1, forward strand.
AACCTGCTCTCCGAGAGCCGTGCGAAGGCCAGGACGACGCCGAGGGCGAAGCCGATCGCCGTTCCGTAGAGGGTGAGCTGGAGGGTGATCCAGACGGCCTGGAGAATGGTCGGCGCGGTGAAGAACCGGGCGAAGACGGCCCACTCCCAACCGGGGTTCGTGATCAGCCCGTTGAGGAACTGGGCCAGCAGGACGGCCGTGGCGGCGATGGCGGCCCGGCGCCACGGGTGGCGGACGGGGACGACGGTGAGCGCCTCGTGGTCGGCGTCGGCCCCGTCCGCCTGCACGGTGGGCGGCCCGATGGGCGGGTCGATGGGCGGATCGCTGGTCAGCGACATGAAGGGAGTCCTTGGGCGCGGAAGCGGCGGCGGTACGGGAACGGGGCGGTACGGAGGAGGGCGGGTCGGGCCGGGTCAGGAGGCGCGGTCGGCGCGACAGGAGAGGTCGCGCAGGAACGTGAGCACGGCGCGCGCGGCGGCGTCGTTCTGCCGGAAGGCGGGACCGCCGGTACGGGGGCGGGTGAACGCGCCGGCGGCGCGGGCGGTGGTGAACGGGCCGAGCGCGAAACGGCGCGGATGCGGGCGGCCCTCCCGGTCCAGCACCCGGCTGTCGGCCGGGTCCACGGAGAGGAGCCCGGTGTCGGTGATCGCGGCCCCGTCGTCGCGCAGGGCGCGCAGCAGGGGGCTGGCGGTGTGCCGGAGCGAGGGGTCGGGCAGCCGGGCCTCGACCAGGGCGCGGGCCTCGGTGGCCGCGCCGGGGACGGTGGCGCTCCGGGCCCGGAAGAGGCCCCGCTCCTCGTCGGCCTCCACGGTGAGTCCCGCGCCCAGGAAGCGGACGACGCCGGCCCGTGAGAGGGCCAGGAGTTGCCGGAGGCGGGGGCCGGGCGGGCCGGAGGCCAGATGGCTGAAGAACCCGTGCCACCAGGGGTCGGTGTCACCGAGCCGGACGAGCTGGGCGTAGACGGAGAGCAGTCCCAGGAAGACGGCGAGGTCCTCGCTGTGCTCCGGGTCGTGACGGCGGGTCAGGTCGTCCGTGATGTACGCGCGCAGGGCTTCCTGGAGGGCGTCGGGCGAACCGTGGCGTACTCCGTCGAGCGGCCGGTCGAGCGCGTCGAGGTCGAGCCGGTCCGCGGGGTCGGGCACGGCCTCGGCGATGAGGCCGGCCAGTTCGGGGCTGCCCGGATCGGCGGCGGCGTACTTCTCGGCGAAGACCTCGTGGTCCAGGGCGGTGCGTTCGGGGTGGGAGGTGAACAGCCGGTGGTAGTGGGCGTGGCCCAGCTCCTTCACGACGACCGGCCAGACATCGCTCCGGAAGTCGGCCGGCTTCTTCCCGCGCAGCACCTTCTCGGCCCATTCGGGCCCCAGGAACCGCGGCAGGGGCGGGCGTTCGCCGGTCCAGGAGTAGCCGATCTTCGCGTGGTACGGGACCCCGCGCCGCGATCCGACGTACAGGACCGGCTCGCGGCCCGAAGGCGCGTAGACCCCGCCCTCGTGGCGGCCGCCGCGCCCCTCGGTGAGCAGGACCATCAGGTCGATGAAGGCGAGCCCGAAGCCCCGGACGATGACCGGTTCGCCGGGGCGCAGGGCGTCGAGGTCGCTGTCGGCGGTGAAGTCGGGCGGCAGGTGCACCAGACCGTGCCGCCGGGCGAAGTCGCCCAGCCTGGCGTGCTCCGGTTCCCGCTCGGCGTCGAGGTGGCCCACGGTCAGGACGACGAGGTCGGCGAGGAGCGGTTCGGCGCGGCCCTGGAGCCGGACGTGCTGGCGGCCGCCGCGCGGACCGCCGACGGCGAGGGCGGTGGTGCGGTGCTCGTGCACGGTGATGCCGGGCGGCAGGGCGGCCAGGGCGCGCCGGTAGGTCCAGCGCAGGTAGGCGCTCTGGAGGCGCCGGGTGGGAAAGTCGGTCCCGGTGAGGGCGTGTATCTCGGCGAGCACGGCGGGGTCCGCGTCCGGGGTGACCCGCCCCGCGCGGACGTCGTCGGCCCAGGCGTCCAGGGCCGGTCCCGCCACGACGGGGCCGGCCTGCTCCACCGTCTCGTCGGTGAACATGGTGACGTCCTCGGCCATGGAGTTCATCCAGAGCAGCGGCGACTGGTCGGGCCGCCAGATCCGGCCGCCGCCCGGTGGGTGGGGGTCCACGAGGTGGATGTCCAGACGCGCGTCTCCGTACAGCTCACCGGCGCTGGCGGCGATGCGCTCGACGACCCCGGTGCCGCGCGGTCCGCCGCCGATCACCACGACGGCGGGTGCGGTGCTCATCGCGCACCCGCCGTGCCGCGGGCGTAGTACCGCTCGACGTAGCGCTGGCCGATGCTCAGCACCGTGGTGACGGCCGCGTACCAGAGGGTGGCGACGAGGAGCAGCGGGACGACCTGGTAGGTGCGGTGGTAGACGAGCTGGACGGAGTACAGCAGGTCCTGCACGGCGATGATGCTGACGATGGAGGTGCCCTTGAGCGTGCCGATGAGCATGTTCCCGGCCGGCGGGACGATGGAGCGCATCGCCTGGGGCAGCACGATGCGCCGGAACCGCCGCCAGGGGCCGAGGCCGAGGGACTGGGCGGCCTCCACCTGCCCGCGCTCGACGGAGAGGATGCCGCCGCGCACGACCTCGGCGGCGTACGCGGCCTCGTGCAGGGTCAGCCCGATGACGGCGATGGCGACCGGGCCGAGGAGGCGGGTCGTGGAGACGCCGAGGATCTGCGGGTACAGGGCGCCGATGTTGAACCAGAACAGCAGCTGGACCAGGATCGGGGTGGACCGGAACAGCCAGATGTAACCCCAACCGACCCCCTGGAGAACCGGGTTGCCGGAAAGCCGCAGCACGGCGAGCAGGGCGCCCAGGGCGAATCCGAGCACCATGACCACGGCGGTGAGCCAGACCGTGAGCCACAGTCCGCGCAGGACGGGCACGGTGGCGAAGTAGGAGAACACGACGTCCCACTGGAAGGCGTCGTTGCGGACGACCGAGTTCAGGGCGAGGGCGAGCAGGACGAGGACGGCGACGGCCGCCGCCCGACGGCCCGTTCGGCGCACCGGGACGATACGCGGCAGGGCCTCGGGACCGTCCTCGGCCGCCGACCGGGAGACGGCGGGCGACGGGGAGGAGGGCGGTGGGACGGTCTGCGGGGGCATGGGGAGCTCCGTGGAGGTTCAGCTCGAACACGGGGCGTACCTTCACACCGGAAACCACACGCGGACCGGGCCCCTCAGCGCCGGTCCGCCTCCGAGATAAGCGGCGTGCGCGGGGAGTTGTCAAGCCTGTCCACACTGTGAGCCGTACGCCGGACGCCGGTTGACGCGCATCCGGATGGCTGGTCCACTGAGCGCATGCATCCGCAGCAGTGGCTGGTCACCCGCTCCCACATCGACTTCGGTCGTGTGTGGTCCTCCTCCTGTTGAGCCGACCCCACTGCTGTCCGGTTCCTCCCTGCTCACGCCGCTTCTCCTCCGGCGTTCGAGCCCCGTTTCCCGCGTGACTTCACCTTCACCACACAGCGTCGCCCTCCCCTCGCCCTGACGTGCCCTTCCTCGGCCTGCGTTGCCGTTGCCCCCGCCTCGCCCCGTCGATCCTTCCTTCCCTCCCCGGCCGATGTTCCACCGCTCTCCGGGCCGCCACGGCTCCGTGCCGTGCCACCGTGCCGGGAGGGGTGGCCGGCCTCTCCCGACGAACCCGGAGAAGCACCGCCATGTCCCGATCCCGGCATACCGCCCTGTTCGCGTTCATCACCGCCGCCGCCCTCACGCTCACCGCCTGCGCCGAGCCGACCGGCACGGCGGGCGGCCGATCCGGCGGGACCGCCGCCGAAGGGAGGGTGCCGAAGACGGACGTGGTCTCGGCGGTCCGCAAGGACGAGGCCGCCGCGCGACTGCTGCCCGCCGGGGTGCGCGAGGCGGGCACGCTGCGGATCGCCTCGTCCGTGGGCGCCCCGCCCAGCGCCTTCTACCGGGAGGACGGCTCCACCCCGGTCGGCGCCGACATCGACTTCGCGGACGCGGCGGCGCGGGTGCTCGGGGTGACACTGGAGCGCGAGGTGGCGTCCTTCGAGGCGATCCTGCCGGCGCTCGGCAGCGGCAAGTACGACCTGGGCACCGGGAACTTCGGCGTCACCGACGAACGCCGGGGGACCATCGACTTCGTGACGTACATCAACGATGGGCAGGGCTTCGCGGTCCGCGAGGACAGCACGCTCCAGGAGGTCACCGACCTCACCCAGCTGTGCGGTCTGAACGTGGCCACCGCGGCGGGCACCACGTTCGAGGTGACGCTCCAGGAGAACCGGCCCCGGTGCGCGGCGGCGGGCAGGAAGCCCTACGAGGTGAAGACCTACGCCGACCCGGCGGCCATCTGGATATCGCTCCAGCAGAAGCGCAGCGATGTGGTGATGTCCACCATCAACGGGCTGCGGTACGCGGTGACCCAGCAGGAGGGGCTGCGCTTCCTCAACGAGTTCAAGCGGCTCGACGTGGGCTTCGCCTTCAAGAAGGGCACTCCGCTCGCCCCCGCCTTCCGGGCCGCGGTCAACCGGCTCAAGGAGGACGGGACGTACGACCGCATCCTGAAGAAGTGGGGCACCTCCGGGTCCGCGATCGAGACCTCGCGGATCTCGCCGCCCGAGCTGAAATGATCCGGGGCCTGTCGGCTCAGCAGTCGCAGCCGCAGGACTCTCCGCAACAGCAGCAGCCCTCGCCGCACTGGCTGCAGCAGTCGCACGCCTCGCAGCAGTCACCGCAGTTGCCGCAGGGCGCCTCCCGCCGCTCCCGGCTCCAGGGGTCCTCGTAGCTCCCGCAGCACATCTGGCAGGTGCAGGCGAGCCCGGCCCAGACGAGGCACCCGGCGATCAGCCCGCGCCGGTCGCGGGGCGGCTGCGGCGGGGGCGGCGGGGAGCCCGGACCGCCGGGGGCGTACGGGGTGCCGGGCGGTGCCCCGTACGGATTGCCCGGCGGGGGCCCGAAGGAACCGTCCGGCGTCAGCAGCCCCGAGCTCTCCTGGTGGGAGCAGGAGGAGGTGCCGAACGCGCGGTCGACCGAACGGCGCAGTTCGTGGGCGAGCAGCACGTGGACGAGCCGGGCGTCGGCGAACTCCACCTCGCGCAGCGCGAGCCGTACGCCGTGCAGCGCGTCGTCGCAGAGCCGGCGCGCCTCGGCGAGCGGAGTGCCGGTGGCCGTCAGCGGGTTCCAGGCGCCTGACGCCGCGTCGGCCTCCCGGTCCTCGACGGCGTCCAGCAGATGGGCGAGCCGGCCGAAGAGCCGGCCCGCCTCCGCGAGCGGCGCGGCGTTCTGCGGCTTCCCGGCGAGGACCGCCGTGTGCGCGAAGGCGGCGGCGGTGGCGGTCTCGGTGGGTTCGGTGACCGTCAGCAGCGGGGTGCCGGGACCGGCGAGCGTCTCGATGCCGGTCTGCCGGTCCACCGCGTCGACCAGGAGGGCGGTGTCGAAGCCCAGGGCGGCTCCCGTCCTGGCTCCGGCCCGGTCCCACCCGGCCGCCACCCGGCGCGCGGCGGCGGCGACCGGGCGGCGGGCCAACAGCCCGTCCCGGTCGGCGACGTGGTCGCGGACCTTGGCCGACGCGAGGACGAGCGAGACGGCGGCGGCGAGCCGGGCCCCCTCCCCCCGCGCCACCGGCGCGGTGCGCATGGCGCGCAACGGACAGGGGCCCGCGGTGCGCCGGCCCGCGGGTGTCCGGCCCGCCTGAGCCTCCGTCAGGACAGAGACGATCAGACCGTCATAGTTCGTCACAATACGGGCGAACTGTCCGTGATCCGCCCTCAGGGCCAGGCAGAGACCGCAGAGATGAGCCATCCATTCGGTCCTGAGTCCTTCGGTGAGCCGGTGGGTACAGGGCCTGACGATTCCGAACACGACGTTCCCCCGTGAGCCGTTCAGCCGGTGCGCGACGCTCGCGTACCGGAGCGCCATGCATCGTATCGAGCCATCCGTTCACCCGTCCGTCGGCAGGATCACCCGTACGGGCCGAAGCATCATATTTTCTTTTCGCAACCCCCCTGATGCAGGACGAACCCTGACGAATCGCCACATCCTCTGCACCAGTCGCGTCACGAATCGCCTGCGAGCCGACTATCTACTTGGCGCGGTATCCGCATCATGGACGACCATAGGGATACGAAAGAGATGCGGAACACGACAGAACCGCGGTGAGAGGAGGCATCCATGGGATCGGTGCGCAAGGCAAGTGCCTGGCTGGGCCTCGTGGAGGACAACGACGAGCGGTACTACGACGACGAGTACAACGAGGGTCCGGAGACGGGTGCGGGCAACCAGGCCTGGGTCACCGACCCGCGGGTGCAGGTGGCCGCGGAGGCCGCCCAGGAGCAGGACCGCCGGATCGCGACGGTGACCCCGGACAGCTTCCGGGACGCGCGGGCCATCGGCGAGCTGTTCCGGGACGGCGTCCCGGTGATCGTCAACCTCACGGCCATGGACCCCGCCGACGCCAAGCGCGTGGTGGACTTCGCCGCCGGGCTGATCTTCGGTCTGCGCGGCTCGATCGACCGGGTGGCCACCCGCGTCTTCCTGCTCTCCCCCGCCGACACCCAGGTGGTGGCGGGCGAAGCCGCCGGCCGCAAGGCCGACGGCTTCTTCAACCAGAGCTGAGCAGGGCGCTCGCCGGAAGGGGGTCCGGTCAACGCCGCCGGCCGGCGCGTGCGTTCCGGCGCACCTCCGTCACCGGAAGGCGTCGAGACCGGTGAGCGCCTTGCCCAGGACCAACTGGTGCATCTCCACGGTCCCCTCGTAGGTGAGCACCGACTCCAGGTTGGTCGCGTGCCGCATCACCGGGTACTCCAGCGAGATCCCGTTGGCCCCGAGGATCGTGCGCGCGGTGCGGCAGATCTCGATCGCCTCCCGCACGTTGTTGAGCTTGCCGAAGCTGACCTGTTCCGGCCGGAGCGTCCCCGCGTCCATCCGGCGGCCGAGGTGGTGGGCGAGCAGGATTCCCTTGTGCAGCTCCAGCGCCATGTCCGCCAGCTTGGCCTGGGTGAGCTGGAAACCGCCGATCGGCCGCCCGAACTGCTCCCGGACCCGCGCGTAGTCGAGGGCCGACTCGAAGCTGGCGCGCGCCGCGCCCATGGCCCCCCAGACGATGCCGTACCGCGCGTGGCTCAGACAGCTCAGCGGGCCGCGCAGCCCTTTCGCCTCCGGCAGTACCGCGTCGCCCGGCAGCCGCACCTCGTCCATGACCAGTTCGCTGGTGACCGAGGCCCGCAGCGACCACTTGTGCCGGATCTCCGGGGCCGAGAAGCCGGGGGCGTCGGTCGGCACGACGAACCCCCGGATGCCCCGGCCGTCCTCCCCCTCGTCGGTCTGCGCCCAGACGACGGCGACCCCGGCGACCGAACCGTTGGTGATCCACATCTTGCGGCCGGTGAGCACCCAGTCCGCACCGTCGCGCTTGGCGTACGCGCGCATCCCGGCCGGGTCCGAGCCGTGGTCGGGCTCGGTCAGGCCGAAGCAGCCGATGATCTCGCCGGCCGCCATGCCGGGCAGCCAGCGCCGCTTCTGCTCCTCGGAGCCGTAGCGGTGGATCGCGTACATGGCGAGCGATCCCTGTACGGAGACGAGCGAGCGGATGCCGGAGTCGGCGGCCTCCAGCTCCAGACAGGCCAGCCCGTACTGGACGGCGCTCGCCCCTGCGCAGCCGTACCCGTCCAGGGACATGCCGAGCGCGCCCAGTGCGCCGAGTTCGCGGGCCAGCTCCCGGATGCCGGGCAGCTCGCCCTTTTCGTACCACTCGGCGATGTGCGGCAGGACGCGGTCGGCGGCCCAGGTGCGGACGGTGTCGCGGACAGCGAGGTCGTCGGGGCCGAGCAGGTCGTCGATGCCGAGGGGATCCGTGGCGTCGAACGGCGGGAGTTTCGACGGTTTCGCGGACTCGGTGCTGGACATGAGGGTGCCTCCGGCGGCTCGCACGGTGCTCGGAGGGACCGGGTGACGCCCGCCCTCCGAAAACTAGCAGTGGTAGTCAGGGCGTCGTGCTGACGTTACGGCTCAGTGTGCCGCTCGTCCAGAGCCGGTCGCCTCGGCCGGTTCGCGGCGCGCGGGCACCATCGGGCGCGGGAGCGGGCGGCCCGGTCCGGGCGCTCGGACGGCTCCGGAGGCCCGGCATCCGGCTTCCGCGGCCTCGTGGCCCTCGGCTCCGGCTTCCGCGGCCTCGGGGCACGCCGGCGCCGCCTCCTTCGCCGGGCAGTCCATGGCCCTCGGCAACCGCAGCGCGGCCAGCGCGCCGAGCAGCAGCAGGGCGGCGCTGACGAAGAGCGTGAGGTGGAGGCCGTCGACGAAGGCGTGCCGGGCGGTGGAGCGCAGCAGGTCGCCCATCGGCCCGCCCAGGCGGGCGGCCACCTGGTACGCCTCGCCCAGCGAGTGGGACGCCGCCGCTCCGGCGTCGGCGGGGACGCCCTTCTCGTGCAGGGAGGCGAGACCCGGAGCGTACGCGGCGTTCATGACACTGCCGAGCAGGGCGATGCCGAGGCCCGCGCCCAGTTGGTAGGAGGTCTCGCCTATCGCCGCCGCACCGCCCGCCCGCTCCGGCGGGGCGTCGCTCAGCATCGATTCGTACGCCCCGAAGAGCGTGGTCTGCAGTCCGAAGCCGAGCAGGACGAAGCCGCAGGTCAGCAGGGCGGGCCGGTCGTGCTGTCCCATCGAGGTGAGGAGCAGCACCGAGGCGGCGGTCAGGACGAAGCCCCAGCCGACCATCCGGCGGGGTCCGACGCGGCGCAGGGTGTACGAGCCGGTGGCGCCCGCCGCCATCGCCGCGAAGGTCAGCGGCAGCAGCCGCAGGCCGGTCTCCAGCGGGCTGAGGCCCAGCACCAGCTGGAGGTACTGGACGGCGATGAGCTGGAGGCCGACCAGCGCCAGCATGGCGAGCACGATGCAGCCGACGGCGGTGGAGAAGGCCGGGCGGGCGAACATCGTCACGTCGATCAGGGGGTGGCTGCGGCGTTTCTGGCGGCGTACGAAGAGGATCAGGAGCGTCAGCCCGAGGGTCAGCGGGACCAGCGCGACCGGGTCCAGGAGGCCCGTGCCGCCGCCCAGCCGCTTGACGCCCAGAACGACGCCGAGCACCCCGGCGGCGGCCATCAGCGCGCCCAGCACGTCCCACGGGCCGTCGCCGCCGCCGCGCGACTCGGGCAGCAGCCAGCGGCCCAGCGGCAGGATCACGGCCATCAGCGGGATGTTGATCAGAAAGACCGAGCCCCACCAGAAGTGCTCGACCAGGAAGCCGCCGACGACCGGCCCGGTGGCCGCGCCGACCGCGGCGACGGCGGTCCACACGCCGATGGCGAGCGCCCGCTCGCGGCGGTCGGGGAAGACCTGGCGCACGATCGACAGCGTCGCCGGCATGATCATCGCGCCGCCGACGCCGAGCAGGGCGCGGGCCGCTATGAGGACGGCGGGCGTGTCCGCCCGTCGCGGCGACCGCGGAGGCCGCGCCGAACAGCGCGTAGCCCAGGAGCAGCACGCGTCGCCTGCCGACCCGGTCACCGAGGGTGCCGAAGAGGATGAGGAGCGAGGCGCAGACGAGGGGGTAGGCGTCGACGATCCACAGGAGGGCGGTGCCGCTCGGGCGGAGGTCCTCGGTGAGGGAGGGGACGGCGACGTGGAGCACGGTCGCGTCGAGCGCGACGACCAGGAGACTGAGGCAGAGGACCACGAGGACGACCCAGCGGTTGGCGCCGTCGGCGGCCTGGCGCAGCCGTCCCGCGGCCGTGGTCGTCCCGGACATCTCCGTACCTCCCGATGGTTCCTCGCGCTCGGCGGGCCGGCGGCGACGCGGGGCGCGCGTCCCTCGGGCCCGGCATCGACGGGCGAGTGAAGCGCCAGCGTACGCGAGTTCGGTGTGGTCACACGTGGTGCACGTCATACCCCGGCCCGCGGCACAGTGTGGCGTACGCCATGCCGGGTCCGATCGGGGGCTCCCCTCCCCCGGAGCCGGGGGCCGCCCCCGGCGCGGGCCGGCCGGGGGACGCGGGCGTCGGCGCGACCGAGGGTGCCTCACTCGAATGGCGGTATCAATGCCGGAAATCCAGATGCGGCCCTATTCCGAGAGATCAAACATACGGACGAACGGAACGGACGGGGAATCCGCCGAACAGGCGGAACCAAGATCACTCGGATTCTTCCCCGGCCCGGAAAAGAAGCCGTTGCGAGACGAAGTCCACATCACATCGTCATCACAAAGCGGCCGGTTCGGCCTGCTCCCACACTCACTCGCTGTAACGTCGATTGGGTGCGTACCGACATCTTTGCCCGGCTGGACCGGGAGCCGGAACCGCCGAAGATAGAGGCGCCGCGGATGAGCCGTCACCGCATCGCCCTCTTCGGCGGAACGCTGGCGTTCTATGTCGCCATCGTCTGGGCGGTGCTGATCACGTCCTGGCTGGTGGCTCTGGACTGGAAGGTCATGCTGTTCCGGCCCTACCAGCAGTGGCCGGAGCTGCACGCCTTCCTCGACTACTACGTCGTGCTCGGCCAGCGCGGCCCCACGGCGGTGATGGTCGCCTGCTGGCTGGGCTGGCGCTCCTGGCGTCAGCACACGCTGCGACCGCTGCTGGTCCTCGGCACGTCCCTGCTGCTGCTCAATGTGACGGTGGGCGCGGTCAAGCTGGGACTCGGGCGGCTCGGCCCGCACTACGCGACGCAGATCGGCTCGGCCGAGATGTTCGCCGGCGGGGATATATTTCCCTCCGGGCACACCGCGAACGCTGTCGTGACCTGGGGAATCCTCGCCTACCTGGCCACCACGCCACGCGCCAGACGCTATCTGTCGGCCGTCTCCGCGACGGTCTCGCTGGGCGTCGGCCTGACCACGGTCTACATCGGTACGCACTGGCTCAGCGATGTCCTGCTGGGCTGGGCGGCCGGGCTGCTCATCCTGCTGGCGCTGCCGTGGTTCGAGCCGCTGATCGCCCGGACCGAGGCATGGATCTTCGCGCTGCGCGAACGGTGGCGGGAACGCCGCGGCGGGGGCCGACCGGCCCCCGTGGCCGATGCCGGGCCGCAGCCGGTGCTGCTGCCGCAGTCGATGGCCACCGAGGGCCTCACCGCCGAGGCGGTGGTGACCGCCCCGCCGGAGCCGGTCCCGTCCGCCGGGCACGCGGGTACGGGCGTCCGGGCGCGGGCCCACACCGGGCACCCCGCGCGGCCGGGCGGCATGCCGGTCGCCCCGGCGGGCGTCCGCCGCCCGCCGCCGCACACCGACCGGGGCCCGCGCCCCGGCAGCACGGCGCGCCCGATGACCGGCGGCTGACCCCGCCTCCTACTCCGTACGCCGAAAGGCTCCGACGCCTCCTCGCGTACGCCGAAGGCCCCGACCGCGGTCGGGGCCTTCGGCGTTCCGGGACCGGTGCTCAGCCCACCCAGCAGCGCGTCACGGTGCCGTCCTCGACCTGGAAGTTGATGCGGCCGTGCCGGAACTCCATGGTGAGGAACGTGCCCGGCGGGACCGCCCGGACCGTGTCCCAGCCGTGGCTCCTGGCCTGCTGTTCGGCCGTGCCGGCGGCGAGGCCGACGTACGCCTCGGTGTCGTCGTCGGGCTGTGCCGGAGGGGTCGGTAGAGATGCCATGCCTTCACCGTAGGCGGCCCCGGACCGCGAAGGAAGGGCGGGCCGGGCGGGCCTGCCGTCGCATCGCCACGTGCCGGGGCGGTCACGCTTGTGTCACAGGATCCCCACACGCCGATACGCGATTCCATTCATCGGAACGGGCCGGTCGAAACCCTCCACCCGCAATAGCGGGCCCCGTCGTTCAGGTGTCCGAAAGAGTGCGCGCATCCTGTCGGAATCACGGGGATGACCTGCCCCCTTTTCCCTCTTCGCAGGGTGCCGCCCGAGCGGCCGCGCCATGGGGAATTTCCCTCTTCTCCCACCGCCCTTTCCCTGCCGCACATTTCCCCCACGGACCCTGCGGCGATCGGCGGAGGTGTTCTCACCCGCTCGCCGGAGCGGGCTCCAGCCGGAGGCAGAGATCGTTGTCGGCGGTGTAGCACGGGGTGGCCAGCACGCCGGGGGCCGCCGGGACGCTCGGGTAGACGAAGGACTTGTGACGGGACCACACGTCGTCGAGAATCCGCGAGATCCGCACCCGCTCCCCGCCCGCAGCCGGGACCAGCCAGAGCTGCCAGAGCTGCGTCTCGGGAACCGGCCCGGCGGCCGGCGGAGCGTAGGGCAGGGTGAAGGCGAAGGCTCCGGTGGCCCCGTCCGCCAGGGTGATCGGGACCGTGTGCACCCGCGCCGGGTCCCCCGGCAGCCGGGCCTGCACGGCAGCCCCCTCCTCCGCGGTGATCCCGTACAGCACCCCCTCGACCGTCATGCCGTCCGGACCGGCGACGACGGCCCCCGCCTCGGCGTGCGGGGCGCGGACCCAGCAGCGCAGCGCGAGGCGGCCGTCGGCGGTCGGGTAGGGCACCCGCGCGGTGATGCCCGGAGCGCCGGTGTCCGGGCTGCGGTCCACGAGGGCCCGCAGGTCCCGCAGCCCCGGCTCCACGCTCCGCGCCCGCTCGGCGCCCGGCTCCTCGACGTAGGCGTCCCAGCGCCCCTCCGCGAGGAGGGCGGAGGCAGGGAGCACCGCCCGCGACCGGCCGGGGCCGAAGCCGCTGAGCGGTATGCGCACCGTGCCGCCCGGTCCGGCGCCCGCCGCGCCCCGGCGGCGCAGGAGCAGCGTGGCCGCGGCGGCGACCGGGGTGGTCAGGTGGAAGGTGAGCGTTCCGCCCGGATCGGCGGCGCAGTCGGCCCGTACGGCGGTGGGGCTCATGAGGTCCTCCCCTTGCGGAGCACGTCGGCGGCCTTGTAGCGCAGGGCGTAGGCCCCGTCGAGGACGCCGCCGCGGGTGCGGTGCAGCGCGGTGCGCAGGGCGCTGTGCCCGCGCCCCCGCGCGCCGCGGGCGACGAGTTCGGAGAACAGGTTCTCGTGGCGTTCGGCGATCGTCACCGGGTCGAAGCGGGCCGAGGCGGTCAGCGCGGCCGCGCCCATCCGGTGGCGCAGTGCGTCGTCCTCGATCAGCTGGAGCAGCGCGACGGCCACGGCCTCCGGGTCGCCGACCGGTACGAGACGACCGTCGACTCCGTCCTCGACGATCTCGGCCGGGCCGTGCGGGCAGTCGGTGGCGACGACCGGCAGACCGCCGCGCATCGCCTCGACGATGGTCATGCCGAAGGACTCGCGGTCCGAGGTGACGGCGGCGATCGACCCCTTGGGCCACTCCGCCTCCATGGGGTTGGCCGAGCCCATCAGGAACACGTGGTTGTGCAGGCCGAGTTCGTCGATGAGGGTGCGCAGCGCGGCCTGTTCGTCGCCGGTCGCGTCCCCGCCGCCGTAGATGCGCAGCCGCCAGTCGGGGCGGGCCGCGGAGACCCGGGCGAAGGAGCGCACCAGAAGGTCGTAGCGCTTGACCCGGTGCAGCCGGCCCGCCGCGACGACCCACTTCAGGTCGCCGCCGGCGGGCGGACAGGCGGGCTCGGGAACGGCGTTGGGGATGGCCTCGATCCGCACGCCCGGCAGCTTCAGCCGGGCGCGGTAGTCGTCCGCGTCGGCGCGGGTGACGGTGGTGAGCGCGTCGAGCATCGTGTAGCGGTGCGCGATCTCGCGGCGCAGCCGGTAGCCGTGGCTGTCGAGGGTCAGGTGCTCCTGTCCGACGCGCACCGGCCCGCGCCGGGTCTGGCGGCTGAGGTGGACGTTGAGGCCGGGGCGGGTACCGACGACGACGTCCGCCTCGGTGGTCCTCAGGTGCGCGGCGATGCGGGCGTCGGTGAGCCGGCTGTACTGCTTGTGCCGGCTGTCGCCGCGCGGGAAGACCGCGGCGGGCCGGGCGTGGTCGGGGTCGCCGCCGTCGTAGGTCGCGCTCTTCTTCCGCAGGTCCACGAGGTGGCGCAGGGTCACGCCCTCGGGCGCGCCGAGGACGGGGGCGTCACGGTGCCGGAAGACGGACACGATCTCGACGTCGTGCCGCTCCGCGAGCGTACGGGCGAGCGTGAACGTCGTCCGGATGGTCCCCCCGATTCCGTAGGCATTGTGCAGAAGGAAAGAAATATGCATGGTGTGGCTGATTCCCCTGTCGACCGGCCCTTGTCAGAACTGTTCTTCCCGGCGGCTTTCCCGTCCGAAATGCACCGGGAAATACCGGAGCATCCGCGCTTTCCCCCGCAGCATCCCCGCTCCGCCACCGGACCGCCGTTGACCTGCGGCTTCCGGAAGGAATGAATCCGGTTGTCCGCAGGACCCGAAAGTAGCGGGACCGCACGCGCGGGCCGCTGCCGCGATGAACGGGTCGCCTGTCCGCCACCCGTTCGCCGACACTTCCCCCGAGCTTGACGTAGGAAAATGCCGGGGGGTTGCCTGCTCCTCGGCAAAAACATTCCGGGCCCTCCCGCCGGCCGGACGACGGCCGCACGGGTATCGACAGCTCGATGTAGCGATGTGTCGACCCTGACCGGTCGTTTCGCACTTCCGTCCGCCCGGTGCGTGACTCCGGCCACGGATCCCGCGTTGTCCTCGGTATGAGCCGGGAACCGCCCGGCCCACGCACCGAGTTCGAGGAGCCCCCGTGCCGCGCATGCTCGACGTCAGCCAGGACGTACGCGCCGAGATCGGCGACGACGAAGCCGACCGGCTGCTCGTCGGCGACAACGCCCCGGGCAGTTACGACTGCACCTCCTGCCGCACCCCCGGCGACTCCGACCAGGAACGCACCAGCACGGTGCTGTTCGTCGGCGACGAGACCGCCGTCCTCGCGTTCGCCCACGCGACGTGCATCCCCTCGCAGGTCGTCAGGGTGGCCGAGGACCAGCTCCAGGGCGCGGTGCGCAGCATCACCGGCAGCGAGCGGACGAACACGGAGGGGCTCATGCCCGAACAGGCCGTCCTCGGCATCACCAGCGGACTCGTCCTCATCGAGGACGATCTGCGCCCGGCCCTGGTCGTCGAACCGACCGGTCCGGTCGCCCGGCCCGGCACCGACGGCAGCGGGGGCGACGAGTTCCTCCAGCTCCTGCTGGAGCAGGGCTTCCGCCCGGCCCCCGACATGAACCGGCTGCCGGAGATCCTGCCGGGCTGGTCCGTGCTGCTGGCGGTGGGGCAGCTCCACGCCGTGCTGCAGCCGAGCGCGGGCGGCGGCAACCCGGTCGCCTGGTGGCAGGCCCACCAGCCGCTCCAGGTGACCGAGGGCTGGCGCAGCGCGGTCAACAAGTCGCAGACGGTCCTCGTCTACGCCGCCCCGGCCGGCACCATCGGCCAGCAGCCGCGCGAGGACCTCCTGCGGGACGCCCTGGAGAAGGCCGCGGTGAACGGCGTCCTGGTCGCCGCGGCGATGCCGCTGGCCGGGACCTGACCGTGTCCGGCACGCTCCGCCGCTCCCGCCGTGCGGCGTTTTCTCCGGCGGGGCCGCATCCGACGGGCGGCGAGGTCGTTGGCACCTACGTGCACTCATACGACTCCTCCCGCCAGCATCAGAGTCAGATCCCTGCCATGCGTCCCGCGCAGGATCCGTCGGGGGGCGTGTCCCCCACCCCGATCTACGACGCGCTGTACTCCGAGTACCGGCGCTCGTTCCGGGCGTTGCCGGGCGATCGGAGCGGCGAGGAACATTTCTCCTTCCCGGCGTTCAACGCTGGCCTCTTCGCCACCAGGGCCCCGCTGAGCGGCCACCCCGTCCCCTCCGTCCACGGCGGCCAGGGCGGAAGCGGCGGGCAGAGCCGGCACGGCGGCGGCCTCGGCTCCTGGCAGCGGGTCGGCCGTCACGCGGGACGCCCCCGGCCGGCGGCACTGCCTCCGGGGCCGGGGTCGCGGGATTCCTGAGGTCCGGTCGGGGCCCGACGGCCCGGACCGTACGGCGAAGCCCCGGTCCGCTCTCGTGGAAAACGAGAGCGGACCGGGGCTTCGCCGTGGGCGCGGCTACTTGCCAGTGTTGCGCCCGCGCTTCTCGCGGACCCGTACGGAGATGTGGATCGGGGTGCCCTCGAAGCCGAACTCCTCGCGCAGACGGCGCTCGATGAAGCGGCGGTAGCCGTGCTCCAGGAAGCCGGAGGCGAAGAGGACGAAGCGCGGGGGCTTGGTGCCGGCCTGGGTTCCGAAGAGGATGCGGGGCTGCTTGCCGCCGCGGATCGGGTGCGGGTGGGCGGCGACGACCTCACCGAGGAAGGCGTTCAGCCGGCCGGTGGGCACGCGGGTCTCCCAGCCCTCGATCGCGGTCTCGATCGCCGGGACCAGCTTCTCCATGTGGCGGCCGGTGACGGCCGAGACGTTGACGCGCGGGGCCCAGGAGATCTGCGCCAGCTCCGTCTCGATCTCGCGCTCCAGGTAGTAGCGGCGCTCCTCGTCGAGGGTGTCCCACTTGTTGAAGGCGACGACGATGGCCCGCCCGGCCTCCACGGCCATGGTGACGATGCGCTGGTCCTGGACGCTGATCGACTCGCTGGAGTCGATCAGGATGACGGCGACCTCGGCCTTCTCCACGGCGGCGGCCGTACGCAGCGAGGCGTAGTAGTCCGCGCCCTCCTGGAGGTGGACGCGGCGGCGGATACCGGCCGTGTCGATGAACTTCCAGGTGATGCCGCCGAGGTTGATCAGCTCGTCGACCGGGTCGCGGGTGGTGCCCGCCAGCTCGTTCACGACGACCCGGTCCTCGCCGGCGACCTTGTTCAGCAGGGAGGACTTGCCGACGTTCGGGCGTCCGATCAGGGCGATCCGGCGGGGTCCGCCGAGCGCCGTGCCGAACTTCTGGGCCGGGGCGTTCGGCAGGGCCTCCAGGACGGCGTCCAGCATGTCGCCGGTGCCGCGGCCGTGGAGCGAGGAGACCGGGTAGGGCTCGCCGAGGCCGAGGGACCACAGCGCGGTGGCGTCGGCCTCGCCGCTCTGGCCGTCGACCTTGTTGGCGCACAGGACGACGGGCTTGCCGGCCCGGCGCAGCAGCTTGACGACGGCCTCGTCGGTGTCGGTGGCGCCGACCGTCGAGTCCACGACGAAGACGACCGCGTCGGCCGTCTCGATGGCGTACTCGGCCTGGGCGGCGACCGAGGCGTCGAGGCCCAGCACGTCCTGCTCCCAGCCGCCGGTGTCGACGACCTTGAAGCGGCGCCCGGCCCATTCGGCCTCGTAGCTGACGCGGTCGCGGGTGACGCCGGGCTTGTCCTGCACGACGGCCTCGCGGCGGCCGATGATCCGGTTCACCAGGGTCGACTTGCCGACATTGGGGCGGCCGACGACGGCGAGCACGGGGAGTGGGCCGTGACCGGCCTCGTCGAGGGCGCCCTCGACGTCCTCCGGGTCGAAGCCTTCCTGCGCGGCGAGCTCCATGAACTCCGCGTACTCGGCATCGCCAAGTTCTCCGTGCTCGTGGCCCGAGCCGTCGGAGTGAATCTGGTCGTTCATGAAGTCCGTTCCTCTTTGCATCATCGATGGACCGCGATCGGTGCGGCCCACTACTCAGGTACTCAAGTCTCGCCTATCGCCCGGTGAGGCGCTTGGCGGTTTCCAGGTGGGCGGTGAGCTTCGCCTGGATCCGCAGGGTCGCCTCGTCCAGCGCCTTGCGCGTACGCCGCCCGTCGCCGGCGCTCGCGTCGAACGCGTCACCGAAGACGACGTCGACCCGGCTGCGCAGCGGGGGCAGCCCTTGTATCAGCCGTCCGCGGCGCTCGGTGCTTCCCAGGACCGCCACGGGCACGATCGGGGCCCGCCCGCGCACCGCGAAGTACGCGAGTCCGGCGCGCAGCGAGGCGAAGTCGCCCTCGCCGCGGGTGCCCTCCGGGAAGATGCCGAGCGCCCCGCCCTCCGCCAGGACGCCCAGGGCGTGGCTGATGGCGGTGCGGTCGACGGTCGTCCGGTCCACCTCGATCTGCCCGATCCCGTGCAGGAAGGGGTCGAGGGGACCGACGAACGCCTCCTTCTTGATCAGGAAGTGCACCGGCCGGGGCGCGGTGCCCATCAGCATCGGGCCGTCGATGTTGTGGGAGTGGTTCACCGCGAGGATGACGGGTCCGGCGGCGGGCACCCGCCAGGCGCCGAGGACGCGGGGCTTCCACAGCCCGTACATCAGGCCGATGCCGATGGTCCGCCCGACGGCCGCTCCGCGGAGCGTGGGCGCGCCCGTGGCATCGCTCACGCGGCGACCCGCTTCCCCTCGACGAGGGTGACGACGCACTCGATGACCTGCTGGAGGGTCAGCTCGGTGGTGTCCACCTCGACGGCGTCGTCCGCCTTGGCGAGCGGGGAGGTCTTGCGGCCGGAGTCGGCGGCGTCCCGCTTGATCAGGGCCTCACGGGTGGCGGTCAGGTCGGAGCCCTTGACCTCGCCGCTGCGGCGGGCGGCGCGGGCCTCCGGTGAGGCGGTGAGGAAGATCTTGAGGTCGGCGTCGGGCAGCACGGTGGTGCCGATGTCCCGGCCCTCGACGACGATGCCGCCGGTCGCGGCGGCCGCGATGGAGCGCTGGAGCGCGGTGATGAGCGTACGCACCTCGGGGACCGCGCTGACGGCGCTGACCTTGGAGGTGACCTCCTGGGTGCGGATCGGCCCGGAGGCGTCCACGCCGTCGACGGTGATCGTCGGAGCGGTGGGGTCGGTGCCGGAGACGATCACGGGCTTGCCGGCGGCGGTGGCGATCGCCTCCGGGTCGCTGACGTCGACGCCGTTGGTCAGCATCCACCAGGTGATGGCCCGGTACTGCGCGCCCGTGTCCAGGTAGCTCAGGCCGAGCTCGGCGGCGACGGCCTTCGAGGTGCTCGACTTGCCGGTGCCCGAGGGCCCGTCGATGGCGACGATCACGGAGGAGCGTGCGGTTTCCACGGTGGTGGACACCTTCCTGGTACACGGGGCGGGGACGTACGGGCCCGGAAGCGGCCTCGTACCAGGTTACCGAGTGCCGGGCGCGGCCTTGTACCCCGTACGGCTCAGGCGGACCGTCCGGGCGCGGGCGGCCGTGTCCGGACCGGCGGGGGCGGGCTCAGCCACGGATCGGCCAGCCCCGTTCCCGGAGGGCCGCGCCGAGGACCGGGGCGGCGCTGGGCTCGACCATGATCTGGACGAGGCCCGCCTGCTGGGCGGTGGCGTGCTCGATGCGGACGTCCTCGATGTTGACCCCGGCCCGGCCCGCGTCGGCGAAGATCGCGGCCAGCTCGCCCGGCTTGTCGCCGATGAGGACGGCGACGGTCTCGTACGCGGTGGGGGCCGCGCCGTGCTTGCCGGGGACCCGGGCCCGGCCGGCGTTGCCGCGGCGCAGGACGTCCTCGATGGCGTGGGCGCCCGCGCTCCGCTTCCCCTCGTCGGCGGAGCCGAGCCCGCGCAGCGCGGTCACGGTCTCCTCCAGGTCGGCGGCCACCCCGGCCAGGACGTCCGCGACCGGGCCGGGGTTGGCGGACAGGATCTCCACCCACATCCGGGGGTCGGAGGCGGCGATCCGGGTGACGTCGCGGATGCCCTGGCCGCAGAGGCGCACGGCGGTCTCGTCGGCCTCCTCCAGCCGGGCGGCGACCATGGAGGAGATCAGCTGCGGGGTGTGCGAGACGAGGGCCACGGCCCGGTCGTGGGCGTCGGCGTCCATGACGACGGGGACGGCCCCGCACAGGGCGACCAGCTCCAGCGCGAGGTTGAGCACCTCGGTGTCGGTGTTCCGGGTCGGGGTGAGGACCCAGGGGCGGCCCTCGAAGAGGTCGGCGGTGGCGGCGAGCGGGCCGGAGCGCTCCTTGCCGGCCATCGGGTGCGTGCCGATGTACGCGGAGAGGTCGAGGCCGAGCGCCTCCAGCTGGCGGCGCGGGCCGCCCTTGACGCTGGCGACGTCCAGGTAGCCGCGGGCCGCCCCGTCGCGCAGGGCGGCGGCGAGGGCGGCGGCGGTGTGCGCGGGCGGCACCGCGATCACGGCCAGGTCGACCGGCCCGTCGGGCGCCTCGTCCGTACCGGCCCCGAGCGCGGCGGCGGTGCGGGCGGCGCCGGGGTCGTGGTCGGCGAGGTGGACGTGGACGCCGCGGCCGGCCAGCGCGAGGGCGGCGGAGGTGCCGACGAGCCCGGTTCCGATGACGAGGGCGGTTCTCACTGGGCGATGTCCTTGCGCAGGGCGGCGGTGGCGCCGAGGTGGACGTGGCCGATCTCGGCGCGCGAGAGGTAGGTCTCGACGTGGACGAGGATACGGACGACGCGGGGCATGGCTCCCTCGACGTCCGGCTCCTGGGCGCAGATCAGCGGGACGTCGACGATGCCGAGGCCGCGGGCGGCGGCGGCCGGGAAGTCGCTGCGGAGGTCGGGGGTGGCGGTGAACCAGATGCTGATCAGGTCGTCGGCGACGAGTCCGTTGCGCTCCAGCACGGCGGTCAGCAGCTCACCGACCCGCCGGGCCATGTGCCCGGCCTCGTCCTCGTCCAGCTGGACGGCCCCCCGGATCGCTCGTACCGCCACGTCGTGCTCCTCGTTCCTCGCCCGTTTGTCCGCGCGCCGCCCGGCGGCCGCTCGTTCCACCCTAGATCGGCCGGGGCGGAGCCGGTCACGGCGTTCCGTCCGTGAGACGGGCGGGGGCGTGCGGGTAGCCTCACGGCCATGATCAGCGCTGCCGACGAGGCACTCGTACGCGACCACACGGTCTACGCCTGCGTGATGGGCTCGCGCGCGTTCGGTCTGGCGACCGAGGACAGCGATACGGACCGGCGCGGCGTCTTCCTCGCGCCCACCCCGCTGTTCTGGCGCTTCGACAAGCCGCCGACGCATGTCGAGGGGCCGGCCCCCGAGCAGTTCTCCTGGGAGCTGGAACGCTTCTGCGAACTGGCCCTGCGGGCCAACCCGAATGTGCTGGAGTGCCTGCACTCCCCGCTCGTGGAGTCCGTGGACGGCACCGGCCGCGAGCTGCTGGCGCTGCGCGGGGCGTTCCTGTCCCGGCTCGCGCACGGCACGTTCGTCCGGTACGCGCTGGGGCAGCGGCGGAAGCTGGAGGCCGATGTGCGGGTCCACGGCGCACCGCGCTGGAAGCACGCGATGCATCTGCTGCGGCTGCTGGCGAGCAGCCGGGACCTGCTGCGCACGGGTGAGCTGCGCATCGACGTCGGTGAGGACCGGGAGGCGCTGCTGGCGGTGAAGCGGGGCGAGGTCTCCTGGCCGGAGGTGGAGCGCCGGATGGACCGCCTCGGCGCGGAGAACGACGAGGCGGCGGCCCGCTCGCCCCTGCCGCCGGAGCCGGACCGGGCGGCGGTGGAGGACTTCCTCGTACGGGCCCGGCGGGCGTCGGCGGCGCGGGAGGCCTCGGCGGTCAGCTCGTGAGCCTGGCCCGTACGACAAGGTCGTGCAGGTCCTCCCGGGCCGTCACCGCGTCCGGCAGCCGGGAGTCGGCCCGCGCCTCGTCCAGGACGCGGTGCAGTTCGGTGACGTCCCGGGCGACCGCCTCTCCGTCCAGACCCGTCGCCGCGCTGTGTTCGGCCTCCGCCTTGGCGGCTATCAGGTCCGGCAGGTAGGCGGGGGCGTCGATCTCCGTGAGCAGAGTGGGCAGGTGGGCGCTCACCTCGCCCGAGCGCATGAGGTGGATGCCGGTGAGCAGGGCCCGGAAGGTGTAGAGCAGCGGCTTGAGCTCGCCGGTGTTCCCGTACAGCCGCCACTGCGTCCCGGCGAAGCCCCGGTAGTGGTGGGCGTGGTTGCGGGTGAGGACGCCGGGGGCGAGCGCGGTCAGCTGTGTGTGGAGCGGGCTCGTGTGCACCACCAGCGGGGAGAGCAGCTGTTCCAGGACGTAGCCGTTGGGCCGAAGCATCAGGCGGACGAACTTGCGCAGGTCGTGGGTGACCAGGTCCAGTTCCACACCGTCGCGCTCCCACATCCGGGTGCGGGTCTCCTCCGGCTCGCGCAGTCCCACCAGATCCTCGGCGGGCAGGACGTGGACCCCCCGCAGGTCCACGTCCGAGTCCCGCGACGGGAAGCCGTACAGATGGGCGCCGGAGACCGTGGCGAAGGCCAGGTGGCCGGGGGTGTGGGCGAGATCCGGGCGCAGGTCGGTGACCGGGAGTCCGGCCCGCGCCAGACGCGCTTCGGTGGCGGTGATCATGGCTCAAGCGTCCCAGAGCGCCGCCAGGGAGAGCAGGTCGCTGCGGTACTCGATGCGCTCGGACCATTCCTTGGGCCAGGCCGCCGCGCCCAGGTGCGCCCCGGCGAGCGCTCCGGTCAGGCAGGCGATGGAGTCGGAGTCGCCGCGGGTGCAGGCGGCCCGGCGCAGGGCGGTCACGGGTTCCTCGGGGAAGAGCAGGAAGCAGTGCAGGGCGGTGGCGAGGGCCTCCTCGGCGATCCAGCCGTCCCCGGTCCGCTCGCACGGGTCGGTCTCGGGTGACGGGTCGCGGAGCGCGTCCCGGACGGTCTCCAGGGCCGCCAGGCACTCGTCCCAGCCGCGCTGGATGTACTCCCCCGGTGTCGCGTCGCCCGCGTGGCGCCACAGGTCGCCGAGCCAGCGGGTGTGGTAGCGGCCCCGGTTCTCCACGGCGTAGCTGCGCAGCTGCCCGATCAGACCGAGGGGTTCGCCGCCCTGGGCGAGCAGGAACACCGCGCGGGCCAGCAGGTCGGAGGCGGCCAGGGCGGTGGGGTGGCCGTGGGTGAGGGCGGCCTGGAGCTGGGCGGCGCCGGCGCGCTGCTCCGTGCTCAGGCCGGGGATCAGGCCGACGGGGGCGACGCGCATGTTGGCGCCGCAGCCCTTGGAGTGGAGCTGGCTGGCCTGCTGCCAGATCCGGGTGTGTTCGAGCAGCCGGCAGGCGGTGAGGCAGGTGTTGCCGGGGGCGCGGTTGTTGTCCGGCGAGTGGTACCAGGCGACGAACTCGGCGCTGACCGGGCCCACCATCCGCTCGGGGGTGAGGAGTCCGCTGTCCATGGCGGTCCGGATGCCCCGGCCCAGCGCGATCGTCATCTGGGTGTCGTCGGAGACGACGGCGGGCGTCAGGAGGGGAAGCTGCCGCCAGGGGCCGAACGTGGCGAGGATCGAGGGTACGTCGTTGAACTCGGTGGGGAAGCCCAGGGCGTCGCCGAGCGCGAGCCCGGTGAGGACACCGGTCGCGGCCTGCTTGGTGAGGGGCGGGGTGGCGAGGGTCATCGGTCGTGTCCTTCCGTTCCGGAGGAGGGGGCGGCATCGGTGCGCTGCGGGCGCAGCAGCGGCGGGTGCAGAGTGGTGGCGTCGCCCGCCCGGTGGAGTGCGGCCGGTTTGCCCCGGCCGCCGGTGCGGCGCGGCGGGCCATCGACGGCCTGGACGAAGCCGGGTGCGTTCAGGACCTTGCGCCGGAAGTTGGGGCGGTCCAGCTCGACGCCCCACACGGTCTCGTAGACCTGCTGGAGCTCGCCGAGGGTGAACTCGGGGGGGCAGAACGCGGTGGCGAGGCAGGTGTACTCGAGCTTGGCGCCGATCCGGTCGCGGGCGTCCGCGAGGATCCGGTCGTGGTCGAAGGCCAGGGGACCGGTGGTGTCCGCGTCCCACCACCGGGCGGACGCCGCGTCGCCGCCGCCGCGCGGTTCGGGCAGGTCCGGCAGGAGGGCGGCGTACGCGACGGAGACGACCCGCATCCTCGGGTCGCGGTCCGGGGCGGTGTAGGTCCGCAGCTGTTCGAGGTGGAAGGCGCCGACCGAATCCGGGCCGAGGCCGGTCTCCTCCGCGAGTTCCCTGCGGGCGGCGTCCTCCGCGGACTCGCGGGGCAGGAGGAAGCCGCCGGGCAGCGCCCACCGCCCCTGGAAGGGCTCCTGGCCGCGTTCGACGAGCAGCACGTGCAGCCGGGCTTCGCGGACGGTGAAGACCGCGAGGTCGACGGTGACGGCGAACGGGGCGTAGGCGTACGGGTCGTAGCCCCCGGGGGTGGGGTCGCTCATCGTTTCTCCGGGAGGGGTGCGGCGAAGTTCCAGCCGGTGGCGAGGAGTTCGTCGACAGCGGCGACGGCGGCGGCGAGCCTCACCTCGTGCGGGCCGGTCATCTCGACGAACCGCCCGCCCCGTGCGGGTGAGTTCGGCGCGGAAGCGGTCGGTCATCCAGGGGCGGAGCTCCTCGCCGTCACGCAGCCCGTCGTCCTCGAAGGCGACGCCCTCGTGGTCGGTGAGGAGCCAGAGGTGGTGGCCGGTCCGGTCCGCGATCTCCTCGACGAGCGGGTTGCGGCCGCCGACGTACCGCTCGTGCCAGACGGTGGTGGCGAAGGAGTCGGTGTCGCAGAAGAGGACCGGGGAGCCGGCGCGGGCGGCGGTCTCCTCGCGGTCGTTCTGGGTCTCGGCGATGAGCGGGAAGTCGTCGGTGGTGAAGGCGACGTCCTCCCAGGCGGCCCCCGGCCACCGCTCGCGCAGGGCGGCGAGCTTGTGCTCGCTGTACTCGCGCCCGTACTCGGCCACGTACCCCGTACGCGCCCACACCCCGCCGCGCGCCCGGTAGTGGGCGGCGAGCGCCCGCGCCAGGGTGGTGGTGCCGGTGGACTCCGCGCCGAGGACGACGACCCGGCGGGTCAGGGCGGCCCGTACGGGCGGCTGGAGGAAGTCCCAGCAGCCGACGGGGTCCGCGCGCACGGCGGTGCCGGATACCGGGAAGAGGGTGCGGTCCGGGTCGACGAGGACGGAGTCCGCGCCGAAGCGGCGGCCCAGCTCCTCCCCGTACGCCTCCGAGGTGAAGACCGCGTCCACCCGTTCGGGCACGGCGGCGGTGAAGACGGCCATGTGCGCGTCCCAGACGGCCGGGTCGGTCACGTCCATGTGCGTGTCGTCGACCGCGCCGACCACCGTGACGTCGGGGTGGACCTCGCGCATCCAGGCGACCCGGTCGGCGAGCGGGATCGACTCCACGGAAGCGGCGCAGACCAGGACGGTCAGCCGTTCGCAGCGGTCCAGGGCGGTGCGGACGAGGTGGTGGTGGCCGGCGTGCGGCGGGTAGAACTTGCCGAGGACCAGGCCGTGTCCGTAGCGCTTCACGCGGCGGCCACCTCCCGCGGCCGGGCATCGCGTGCGGTCAGGTCGCGGTGCCAGTTGCGCAGACCCGCCAGGCAGAGCGCGAGGAATCCGGCGTACAGCAGCGAGGTGAGGTACAGCCCCTTGTGGGCGTAGAGCGGGATGTAGACCACGTCGGCGGCGATCCACAGCCACCAGGATTCCAGCCGCTTGCGGCACTGCCCGTACGTGGCCATCAGCGACAGCGAGGTCGTCAGGGCGTCCCAGAACGGGACGGTGGAGTCGGTGGCACGGGAGAGCAGCAGGGTGATCGCCGCGGTCCCCACCGCCCCCGCCGCGAGCAGCCAGGCCCATTCGGCGCGGGTCGTTCTGCGCACCGGCAGGACGGACGCACCTGGTCCACCCCCGTGGGTCCAGGTCCACCAGCCGTACGCGGCGAGGGTGATGAAGACGATCTGGAGGCCGGCGTCGGCGTACAGACCGGACTGGGCGAACAGCAGGATGAAGAACAGGTTGTTGGCGATGCCGATCGGCCAGTTGGCGACGTGCTGGCGGGCGACGAGCCAGACGCACAGCGCCCCGCTGCCGAAGCCGAGCACCTCGGTCCAGCTGACCGGGGTGTCCAGGACCGTCACCAGGGGCTGTTGCAGGGGATCGAGTACGTCCGCGAGACTCACGCCCGCCTCCTTCTTTATAGTCACTCTGACTATAAAGGGTGGACGGGGAGCGCAAAAGGCCCGCGGCCGGTTCTGTTCGAAAATTCTGAACAGAACCGGCCGCGGGCCTTCGCGCGGGCGCGGCTCCCTCTCAGAGGCCGACCTCGCGCATCAGCATGCCGACCTCGGTGTTGGTGAGGCGGCGCAGCCAGCCGGACTTCTGGTCGCCCAGCGGGATCGCCCCGAAGGACGTCCGCACCAGCCGGTCGACCGGGAAGCCGGCCTCGGCCAGCATCCGGCGCACGATGTGCTTGCGGCCCTCGTGGAGGGTCACCTCGACCAGGTAGTTCTTGCCGGTGTTCTCGACCACGCGGAAGTGGTCGGCGCGGGCGTAGCCGTCCTCCAGCTGGATGCCGTCCTTGAGCCGCTTGCCGAGGTCACGCGGCAGGGGGCCCTGGATCGCGGCCAGGTAGGTCTTCTTCACGCCGTACTTGGGGTGCGTGAGGCGGTGGGCCAGCTCACCGTGGTTGGTGAGCAGGATGATGCCCTCCGTCTCGGTGTCGAGCCGGCCGACGTGGAACAGCCGCGTCTCGCGGTTGGTCACGTAGTCGCCGAGGCACTGGCGGCCGTCCGGGTCCTCCATCGAGGAGACGACGCCGGCGGGCTTGTTCAGCGCGAAGAAGAGGTAGGACTGGGCGGCGACGGTCAGGCCGTCGACCTTGATCTCGTCCTTGTGCACGTCGACGCGCATGCCCTGCTCGACGACGATCTCGCCGTTGACCTCGACGCGGGACTGGTCGATCAGCTCCTCACAGGCGCGCCGCGAGCCCATGCCCGCGCGGGCGAGGACCTTCTGCAACCGCTCGCCCTCCTGCTCGGCGCCGGGATGGGTCTTGGGCAGCTTGATGTCGGGCTTGTCCGCGTACCGGTCGCGGTTGCGCTGCTCGATCTTGGCGTCCAGCTCGCGCGGGCGCGAGGGGGCGCCGCCCCGCCGGAAGCCGCCGCTGCGGGCGCCGCCCTGCGGAGGCTTCGGGCCGCCCTTGGCTCCGCCGCGCGCGGCGGAGCCGCGGCCCTTGCGGGGGCCGTCCTGGCCGTCGCGGGCGCCGGGGGCATCGTTGCCCACGTCGTAGCGGCGCTCCTCGGGGCGGGGCCGGCGGGGGCGCAGCTCCTCGTCACGCCCGCCCTGACCGCGTCCGCCGCCCTGGTAGCCGCCGCCCTGACCGCCCGAACGGCTGCCCTGGTAGCCGCCGCCCTGACCGCCGGGACGGCCGCCCTGACCGCTGCCGCCGCGTCCGCCGCCGCCCGGGCCGCCGGAGCGTCCGCCCTGGCCGCCCTGGCCCTGGCGGAAGGACCCGCCGCCGCTCCGGCCGCCGCTGCCCGCGCCGCCGCTCCGGGGGTTCCGGTCGGAGCCGCCGCCGCTCCGGCCGCTGCCGCTTCCGCTGTTCCTGCCACTGCTTCGCATCAAAATTCCGTCTTGTCGTCTGCGTGAGTATCCGGGGTGTCCGGTGCGTCCGGATCGAACGACGGCACACCCTCTAGCGTCTCAGCCTCGATCGCGTCCGCCTCCGGGAGGAAGGGCGCGAGCTCCGGGAGCTCGTCCAGGCCTCGCAGGCCCATGCGCTCCAGAAAGTAGTTCGTCGTCCTGTACAGGATCGCACCTGTTTCGGGTTCCGCGCCCGCCTCGGCCACCAGGCCCCGCTGGAGGAGGGTCCGCATGACCCCGTCGCAGTTGACTCCGCGCACCGCCGAGACCCGTGAACGGCTCACCGGCTGCCGGTACGCGACCACCGCCAGGGTCTCCAGCGCGGCCTGGGTGAGCCGGGCGTGCTGGCCGTCCAGGACGAAGCCCTCCACGGCCGCCGCGTACTCGGGGCGGGTGGAGAACCGCCAGCCGCCCGCGACGAGCCGCAGGTCGAAGCCCCGGCGCTGCACGGTGTACTCGTCGGCCAGCTCCCGCAGCGCGTCCGCCACCGCCCTGCGGGGCCGCTGGAGCACCTTGGCGAGGTGGTCGACGGTGGCGGGCTCGTCGACGACCATGAGGACCGCCTCCAGGGCGGGCTTGAGGTCGAGCGAGGCGACCGTGCCTCCGTCCCGCTCCGGCTCCGGCTGTTCACTCATTCCGTTCACTCATTCCCGTACGCCCTCCTCGTCGGTCCCGCCGCCCGGCTCCTGGTCGAACTCGTCCGTCACCACCGGCTCCGCGCCCTCCCCGCCGCACCAGGACACCAGCAGGTCGCCCAGCGCCTCGTCCTGGTCGAGGGTGACGGCCTTCTCGCGGTACAGCTCCAGCAGGGCCAGGAACCGGGCGACCACGGTGAGGGTGTCCGGGGCGTCCTCGGTCAGCGCCGCGAAGCTCACCGCCGTCCCGGCCGCGCGCAGCCGCTCCACCACCAGGCCCGCCTGCTCGCGGACGCTGACCAGCGGGGCGTGGATGTGGTCCACGTACACCCGGGGCTCCGGCTTCGGCCGCATCGCCTTCACCGCGAGCCGCGCGAAGCCGTCGGGCCCGATGCTGATGACCACCTCGGGCAGCAGGGCCGCGTGGTGGTCCTCCAGCCCGACCGCACGGGGGTGGCGGAGCGCCTCCGACTCCAGGCGGTCCTGGAAGATCTCGGCGATCCGCTTGTACGCGCGGTACTGGAGCAGCCGCGCGAAGAGCAGGTCCCGCGCCTCCAGGAGCGCGAGGTCCGCCTCGTCCTCCACCTCTGCGGCCGGCAGCAGCCGGGCGGCCTTGAGGTCGAGCAGGGTGGCGGCGACGACGAGGAACTCGGTGGTCTGGTCGAGGTCCCAGTCGGGACCCATGGCGCGGATGTACGCCATGAACTCGTCGGTGACCTTCGACAGGGCGACCTCGGTCACGTCCAGCTTGTGCTTGGAGATGAGCTGGAGGAGGAGGTCGAAGGGGCCCTCGAAGTTCACCAGCCGCACGGTGAACCGCTTGTCGTCGCCGTCCGGCGCCTTCCCGTCCGCTTCGGGCCCCGCCTCGCCGTGGGGCACGGCCTCCGCGTCCGGGGCCGGGGCGGGCTCCGGGCGGGCCGCGGGCCCCCGTGGGGGCTCCGCGAGGGCCCGCGGACCGCTCACGGCCTCCGGGGCCGCCTCCGGCTCCCGTACGGCCTCCGGCCCGGCCACGGGCTCCGGTGCGGCCTCCGCCGGACGTGCCGCCACGCCCGGACCCCGCCCCAGGGCGCGGCGGCGCGGGGCGGCGGGGTCGTCGGGCGTGGGCATGGTGGTCCTGGGGTGGGGCGGCGGCGCGGGCGGCTGCCCGCCGGTCGGCGGGCCCTGCGGGGCAGGCTACCCGCGCCGCACCGCTCAGCGGCCGCGCAGCCGCCGTACGAGGATGCTCGCGTCGCCCCGTGACTCCAGGTCCGCCAGGACCACCGCGACCGCCTCGCGGACGATACGGCCGCGGTCGACGGCGAGGCCGTGCTCGCCGCGCAGGACGAGCCGGGCGTGTTCGAGGTCCATCAGCTCCTCCGCGGAGACGTAGACCGTGATCTTCTCGTCGTGGCGCTCCCGGCCGCTGGGGCGGCGGTTCGCGCCGCGTCCGCCGCCGCGCCTGCGCTGCGGCTGGACGGCCGGGGACTGCTCGGCCGGCGCGGCGGTGCCGGGACGCTCGCCGGAGGCGGCCTTGGCGGAGGCGGGGCGCTCGCCCTCGTCGCCCCGGCCGCGCGCGGCGGCGCCGTCGGCGTCGGCCGCGGCGTGCTCCTCACGGCCGGACTGCGGGGCCTGGCCGGTGGGGTCGCTCTCCCCGGCGGGCGCGGGCACCCTGGGTTCGCCGTTCGCCTTGCGCCGCCGGTCCGCGGGGGAGGACGGCTGGAGGCCCATCCCGCCTCCGGTGGTACGGAACAGTTCGTCGGCCCCGGGCAGACTCACTCGGCGTGACACCGGGCGAGCACCTCCCTGGCGAGCTGGCGATAGGCGGCTGCGCCGACCGAGTTGGAGGCGTACGTGGTGATGGGCTCACCGGCGACCGTGGTCTCCGGGAAGCGGACCGTGCGCCCGATGACCGTGTGGTAGACGTGCTCGTCGAAGGCCTCGACCACGCGCGCGAGGACCTCGCGGCTGTGCACCGTACGGGAGTCGTACATGGTGGCGAGGATGCCGTCGAGCTCCAGCTCGGGGTTGAGCCGCTCCTGGACCTTCTCGATGGTCTCGGTGAGCAGCGCCACCCCGCGCAGCGCGAAGAACTCGCACTCCAGCGGCACTATGACCTTGTGAGCGGCCGTCAGGGCGTTCACGGTGAGCAGGCCGAGCGAGGGCTGACAGTCGATCACGATGTAGTCGTAGTCGTTCATCAGCGGCTTCAGGGCGCGCTGGAGCGTGGACTCGCGGGCCACCTCGCTGACGAGCTGCACCTCGGCCGCGGAGAGGTCGATGTTGCTGGGCAGCAGGTCCATGTTCGGGACCGCCGTCTTGAGCAGCACGTCGTCGGCCGCCATGCCCCGCTCCATGAGCAGGTTGTAGACGGTGAGGTCGAGCTCCATCGGGTTGACCCCGAGGCCCACGGAGAGGGCGCCCTGGGGGTCGAAGTCGACGAGCAGGACCCGGCGTCCGTACTCCGCGAGCGCGGCGCCCAGGTTGATGGTCGACGTGGTCTTGCCGACGCCGCCCTTCTGGTTGCACATCGCGATGATCTTCGCGGGGCCGTGCTCGGTGAGGGGGCCCGGGATCGGGAAGTACGGCAGGGGCCGTCCGGTCGGGCCGATGCGCTCGCGGCGCTGGCGCGCCGCGTCGGGCGCGAGGGTGGCCGCGTACTCCGGATCGGGCTCGTACTCGGCGTCGGGGTCGTAGAAGTGCCCCTCGGGCACCTCGGCGAAGTCGGCGAAGCGGTCGGTGTCCCGGCTGCTCTCGTTGCCGGCCGTGGCGTTCACGTGTGGGCCGTCCATCGTCTGGGGGGCTGTCGTCATGTGCTGTTGGGTGGCGAAGGTGCGGACCGCGACGGAGCCGACAGCTTCGAGCCCGGTCGGGCTCAGACCCCGTACAGGCATCCCTGGTTGACCACCCCCAGGAGTAATTGTCGACTCATTCACAAGTCGTCTTACCTCCTTGAGCGTGACCAGGAAACTTATCGATAGGTCAGCGTGGCACCATGCCGACGATGGGCGACTCTATGGCGTGTCACCGGTCCGCAGCAACACAATCCGCCGGACCCGGCCCGATGTGTCGGCAATCGAACACCGCGCTGTCAAGGGTGCACAGCGACCAAGCCGCACATTTCGCCGCCGAACGAATCGGGTAAAGGGTTACGTTCGACGCGAGTTGCGCCAGGGCCGCCCGGGGCCCGGCACACGTGCGGCCGGACCCTGCGGGGCAG
The DNA here is from genome assembly GCF_030817475.1 of Streptomyces sp. V2I9. NCBI lineage: Bacteria > Bacillati > Actinomycetota > Actinomycetes > Kitasatosporales > Streptomycetaceae > Streptomyces > Streptomyces sp. V2I9. The sequence goes on from NZ_JAUSZJ010000002.1 coordinate 1,077,907, forward strand.
GGTCCGGCCGCACGTGCGATGTTGACGGAAGAGGTTGACCCGTCAGCCGAGGAGCGTGCTCAGCTCGACGTGCGGAAGGTCGTGCGCCTCGGCCACCTCGCGGTAAACCACCTGGCCCTCATGGGTGTTGAGCCCCTTGGCCAGCGCGGCGTCCCGGCGCAGGGCGTCGGCCCAGCCGCGGTTGGCGAGCTCCACGATGTAGGGGAGCGTCGCGTTGGTGAGCGCGTAGGTGGAGGTGTTCGGCACCGCGCCGGGCATGTTGGCGACGCAGTAGAAGACCGAGTCGTGGACCTGGAAGGTCGGCTCGGCGTGGGTGGTGGGACGCGAGTCCTCGAAGCAGCCGCCCTGATCGATTGCGATGTCGACAAGTACACTTCCGGGCTTCATCTTGGCGACGAGCTCGTTGGTGACCAGCTTCGGAGCCTTGGCTCCGGGGATCAGCACGGCGCCGACCACGAGGTCGGCCTCGACGACAGCCTTCTCCAGCTCGAAGGCGTTGGAGACGACGGTCTGCACCTTGGTGCCGAAGATCCTGTCGGCCTCGCGCAGCTTGTTGATGTCGCGGTCGAGCAGCGTGACGTGGAAGCCGAGGCCCACGGCGATCTGGGTGGCGTTCCAGCCGGAGACGCCGCCGCCGATGACGACGGCCTTGCCGGCGTGGGTGCCGGGAACACCACCGGGGAGCACGCCGCGACCGCCGGCCGAGCGCATCAGGTGGTACGCGCCGACCTGCGGGGCGAGGCGGCCCGCGACCTCGGACATCGGGGCGAGCAGCGGGAGGGCGCGGTTCGCGGTCTCGACCGTCTCGTACGCGATGGCGGTGGTGCCGGAGGCCAGCAGCGCGTCGGTGCACTCGCGCGAGGCGGCGAGGTGCAGATAGGTGAAGAGGGTCTGCCCCTTGCGGAGGCGGTGGTACTCCTCGGCGACCGGCTCCTTGACCTTCAGCAGCAGGTCGGCGGCGGCCCAGACCTCGTCGGCGGTGGCCAGGATCCGCGCCCCGGCGGCGACGTACTCCTCGTCCGGGATGGACGAGCCGACGCCGGCGTCGTGCTCGATGACGACCTGGTGGCCGTGGCGGACGAGCTCATGCACTCCGGCGGGGGTGATCGCCACCCGGAACTCGTTGTTCTTGACTTCGCGGGGGATGCCGACCTTCACGTCGATCACGGTCCTTGGCTCGGAGGGTCGTCCGGGCACAACGGTGCATACCCAGACATATACAGCTTAAAGGGAGACGCCACGAACGAGCGCGGCAGAGCCAGTCTAATGAAGGACTTCGCGCTGTCTAGCCTTACAAAGCATTAACTTTCTGTCGAAGTGCTGCGGATTTCGTAGGCAGAGGCCTCCTCTCCCAGCAATCTCTCGGCCGCACTCCGGTGCAACCGGGCCGCCGTCGGATCACCGAGCCGGTCCAGGGTGTCCGCCAGCCGCAGCTGCAACGCCGCCTGAAGCCGCACGTCACCGGCGCGCCGGGCCAGCTCCACGGCCTCCCGGCAGGTCTGGAGCGAGTCGTGCGGGCGGCCCGCGTACTCCTGGACGCGGGCCGTCTCGCTGAGCGCCCGCGCCCGAGCGGGCAGGTCCCCGAGCCTGCGGTGGCCGGAGGCGGCCGCCCGCCAGTTCCGCAGCGCCTCGCCGTACCGCCCGGCGTACGTGTGGACCGCCCCGAGCCGTCCGTACAACCGGGCCTCGTCCGCGCGCTCCCCGTGGGTCAGGCGCTGCGCGAGCGCCCGGCCGTACCAGTCGGCGGCCCGGTGGTAGTCCCCCAGCTCCTCGTACGCGCCGCCCACGGATTCCATCGCGCGGCCGGTCGCGTACAGGTCCTTCGCCGCCTTTCCGGCGTCCAGCGCGGCCCGGTAGCGGGCCAGCGCCTCGCGGGTGCGCCCGGTGCGGGCGTCCAGGTCGGCGAGGTTCAGCAGGGCGGCCGCCTGTTCACGGGGGAGCTCGCGGCGGAGGGCCACGTCCAGGACGAGGCCGTGCAGCCCGTACAGGTCGGGGGCGGCCTCCTCGGTCCCCCGGTGCGCGGCCAGCGCCCGCACCAGGGCCGCCACCAGCCGCCGCGCCAGGGTGTCCAGCTCGCCGTCGGCCACGGCGAGCCGGGCCGAGGCGAGCAGCGCGGGGCGGCGGACCCGCAGCCAGACGTCCGCCTCACCGGCGCTGGAGAAGCGCAGCGAGCGGGGCAGTCCGGCCAGCTTGCGGCGGGCGGTGGAGCCCTCCGGCTCGGTGACCGCGCGGCAGGACTGGAGCCGGCGCACGGTCCGCTCCAGCATCCGGGCGCGGGCGAGCTGGATCTCGGCCGGCCGGTCCAGGTCCTCCAGCAGCGCGCGCAGCAGCGGGGCGAGGCAGCCGGGCACCGCGTACAGGGGGTGGACCGCGCCGTCCGTGCGCAGCAGCCCGAGCCCGACGAAGTCGTCGAGGGTGGAGCGGGCGGCGGAGACCGAGCAGCCGGCCAGCGCGGAGGCCGTGTGGGCGTCGGCGAGTCCGGCGGGGGCGAGGGCCAGCAGGCGCAGTATCCGGGCGGCGGCCTGCGGCAGGGAGTCGTGGACCAGCCGGAACGCGCGGGCCAGCGGGCGGGCCCCGGCCGGCCGCTGCCCACCGGGTTCGGGCAGCTCGTGCAGCTGCTTGGCCACGTCGGCGACCGAGGCCATGGGGCGGGCGGCGAGCAGGCCGGCCACCAGAGCGAGCGCCGCGGGCTGTCCCCCGCACTCCTCGGCCAGCCGCTCCGCGGTGCGCGGGTCGACGGTGACGCGGACCTGTCCGACGGCGCGGGCGAGCAGCCGTACGGCCGCGCCCTTCTCCAGTCCGCCGAGCGTGCAGGGGCGCACGTCGGGGATGCCGGTCAGTGGTCCGGTCGCGGTGGCGACGACCAGGCAGTCAGGGTTCTCCGGGAGCAGCGGGTCGACCTGTTCGGCGTCGGCCGCGTCGTCGAGCACCAGGACGAGCCGGCGCGCGGCGAGGGCTTCGCGGACCATCTCGGACAGTTCGTCCTGGTCGGCGCCGGGCGGGACCGGCACCCCGAGGAGGCCGAGGAGTTCGCCCGCGGTGCGTTCGGTGGGGACCCGTTCTCCGCCGGGGTCGGTGAGGCCGACCCGGAGCACCCCGTCCGGATAGTCGCCGCCGCCCGTACCGGGGACCGCCCAGGGCAGCGCGCCCGTGGCGGCGGCCGCGGCCCCGACGGCGTCCGTCCCGGTGAGCGCCCCGGCCAGCTCCTCGGCGAGGGCGCTGCGGCCGGAACCGGGGCGGCCCGCGATGAGCAGAACCCTCGCGCGGGGGGCCTTGCGGCCGGCCAGGGTGTCCAGACCGGCGCGCTCGATGTCCTCCCGCAGCGCCTTCAACTCCCGTTCGCGGCCGAAGAATCGGGATGGGGCTGCGCCCGACGGCTCCTCGGCCCCCGGGGCCTTCGCCGGGCCGCTGGTGTCCACCGCCTGATCGGTCACGAGCCACGCTCCACTTCGCTGCACGCGGTGCCCGCCGGAAGTCCGGCCGGGCGCTTTTCGAGCGTAGTTCAGCGGCGGGGACGATCACCGCGGTGCGGGGCGGCGGACCGGGAACATCCCCCGATCGGATCAGAATCTCTTCATTCTTTATGACTGATCCTGTGTCCGACCGGGGGCGGCAGGCACGGGCGGACGGCCCGTCAGGCTTCGAACGGCCTGGCCGGCCAGGGCGCTTCGGCGGGGCGCAGGGAGTCCACGCCGTCGCCCGCGCGCACGGCGGTGAGCGCGAGCGCCCCGACGACCAGGCAGTTGTTGTGCAGATCCCCCGCGATGACCGAGCGGACCAGCTCGGCCAGCGGGATCCGGGCCTGCTCCATGTCGGCCTCCTCCTCGGAGACCGCGTACCGCTCGCCCCCCGCTTCGGAGAGGTCGCGGGCGAGGAAGATCCGCACGGCCTCGTCACAGCCGCCGGGCGTGGTGTAGACGTCGGTCAGCACCCGCCAGTCCTCGGCCTTGACGTGCGCCTCCTCGTACAGCTCGCGCTGGGCGGCGTGCAGGGGGTTCTCGCCGGGCACGTCGAGCAGACCGGCCGGGATCTCCCAGAGCCGGTGGCGCACCGGGTGGCGGTACTGCCGCAGCACGAGGACCCGGTCCTCGTCGTCGAGGGCGAGCACGGCGACGGAGCCCGGGTGGACCTGGTAGTCGCGGCCGTGGACGGAGCCGTCGGGCATCACCACCTGGTCGGTGCGGACGCTGGTCTTGTTCCCGGTGAAGGGCGTCACCGTCGCGGTGACCTGCCACTCCTCGGGCGTGTCCTGGATACCCATGTGTGTACGTCCTCCCACGAACCAAACGGAAACCGGGGCACCGATCCGTATCGGATCCGTACCCCGGTCAACCGTAATGCCTCGGTGTTACGCCTCCGCGCCGTCCGCGGCGGCGACCTGGCGCGCGACGGCCGCCTTCACCAGACCCGCGAAGAGCGGGTGCGGACGGGTCGGGCGGGAGCGCAGCTCCGGGTGCGCCTGGGTGGCGACGAGGTAGGGGTGCACCTCGCGCGGGTACTCGACGTACTCGACGAGCTTGTTGTCCGGGGAGGTGCCGGAGAAGACCAGGCCGGCCTTCTTCTCCAGCTCGGACCGGTAGGCGTTGTTGACCTCGTAGCGGTGGCGGTGGCGCTCCTCCACGTACGGCTGCCCGTCGTACGCCTCCCGCACGAGGGAGCCCTCGGCGAGCTTGGCCGGGTAGAGGCCGAGCCGCATGGTGCCGCCGAGGTCGCCGGCGCCCTCGACGTAGGCGAGCTGCTCCTCCATCGTCGAGATGACGGGGTGGGAGGTGGCGGCGTCGAACTCGGTGGAGTTGGCGTCGGGGATCTCCGCGAGCGAGCGGGCCGCCTCGATCACGATGCACTGGAGGCCGAGGCAGAGGCCGAGCAGCGGGACCTTGTTCTCGCGGGCGTAGCGGATGGCGCCGACCTTGCCGTCGACCCCGCGCTCGCCGAAGCCGCCCGGAATGCAGATCGCGTCGACGTCTCCGAGGTGCTCGGCCGCGCCGGCCGCGGTGCGGCAGTCGTCGGAGGTGACCCACTTGACCTTGACGCGGGCCTTGTTGGCGAAGCCGCCGGCGCGGATCGCCTCGGTGACCGAGAGGTAGGCGTCGGGCAGGTCGATGTACTTGCCGACCAGGGCGACGGTGACCTCGTGGTCGGGGTTGTGGACCCGGTCCAGCAGGTCGTCCCAGGTGGTCCAGTCGACGTCGCGGAACGGCAGGTCGAGCTTGCGCACGACGTAGGCGTCCAGGCCCTCGGTGTGCAGCACCTTGGGGATGTCGTAGATGGACTTGGCGTCGATCGCGGCCACGACGGCCGCCTCGTCCACGTCGCACATCAGCGAGATCTTGCGCTTGATGGCGGTGGGGACCTCGCGGTCGGCGCGCAGCACGATGGCGTCCGGCTGGATGCCGATGTTGCGCAGGGCGGCCACCGAGTGCTGGGTGGGCTTGGTCTTCAGCTCGCCGGAGGGGCCGATGTAGGGCAGCAGCGAGATGTGGACGACGAAGACGTTGTCCCGGCCGACCTCGTGGCGGACCTGCCGGACGGTCTCCAGGAACGGCAGCGACTCGATGTCGCCGACCGTGCCGCCGACCTCGGTGATGACGACGTCCACGTCGTCGGTGGCCATGCGGCGGATGCGGTGCTTGATCTCGTTGGTGATGTGCGGGATGACCTGGACGGTGTCGCCCAGGTACTCGCCGCGCCGCTCCTTGGCGATGACCTGCGAGTAGACCTGGCCGGTGGTCACGTTCGCGGAGCCGTCGAGGTCCACGTCGAGGAAGCGCTCGTAGTGGCCGATGTCCAGGTCGGTCTCGGCGCCGTCGTTGGTGACGAACACCTCGCCGTGCTGGAAGGGGTTCATCGTGCCGGGGTCGACGTTGAGGTAGGGGTCGAGCTTCTGCATGGTGACCCGCAGACCGCGAGCCTTGAGCAGGGCACCCAGGCTGGAGGCAGTCAGACCCTTGCCGAGGGAGGAGGCGACACCCCCGGTGACGAAGATGTGCTTGGTCGTCGTGGATGTGGGCTGCATAGCCAAAGGGGGCTCCCGTGGTCGCGATTCTGAGGTGCGTACCGGCCACCGAGCCGGAGATTCCGGGGTGCCGTCGCTGCGGTTCGGGGGCCTCGTCCGCTCTCGCGAACGACCACCGGTCCACGGGCTACCAGGGTAACAGCGACGGGGAGAGGCTGCTTCCGGCCACGCCCTCCACCGGAGGGTCACACCATCGCCGTGGGCATTTCACGTCCCACCCGATCGGTTCGGAGATCTTGCGGGGACCGTCGCGCGGATCTTCGTGGTGCGTCGTATCCTGCTCAAACACTCGCTGCCGAGACGGCCGGGCGGCGGCACCACCCAAGGCCGCCCACCGGTACAGGACTCGTCGGATCTTGTCGGGTGAAAGACCCTACGACCCCCTTGACCCGCAGTAAGCGCCCTGTGACAGGGCGACATGGCCGTTCGACTGGAGACGCACGTGGCCGGGCGCATCGAGGATTACGCACTCATCGGAGACATGCAGACCGCCGCCCTGGTCTGCCGGGACGGCACGGCGGACTGGCTGTGCCTGCCCCGCTTCGATTCCCACGCCGTGTTCGCGGGCCTGCTGGGCACCGAGGAACACGGCTTCTGGCGCCTGGGGCCCGCGAGAGCGGAGGGAACGGAACCGGCCTTCGCCGACCGGCGGCGCTATCGCGGTGACTCCCTCGTCCTGGAGTCGGAGTGGGACACGCCGCGCGGCACCGTACGGGTGACGGATTTCATGCCCCCGCGTGACGGCGCCCCGCAGCTCATCCGGATCGTGGAGGGCGTCAGCGGCCGGGTGCCGATGCGCTCGGAGCTGCGGATGCGTTTCAGCTACGGCCGGGTGACGCCGTGGGTGCACAAGGTCGACAACCGCACGGTCGCCGTCGCGGGCCCCGACTCCGTCTGGCTGGACACGGAGGCGGAGACGTACGGCAAGAACCTCACCACCTACTCCGACTTCACCGTCGGCCCCGGTGACCGGGTGGCCTTCACCATCAGCTGGCAGCCCTCGCACCACGAGCCGCCGGCCCTCCCGGAGCCCGAGGGGTCCCTGGAGGCGACCGAGCTGTTCTGGCGCGAATGGGTCGATCAGTGTACGTACCACGGGCCCTATCGGGAGGCGGTCGTCCGCTCCCTGATCACGCTCAAGGCCCTCACGTACGCGCCGACCGGTGGCATCGTCGCGGCCCCGACCACATCGCTGCCCGAGGAGATCGGAGGCGTACGGAACTGGGACTACCGCTACACCTGGCTGCGGGACGCCGCGATCACCCTCTCCTCGCTGCTGCGCACCGGATACCGGGAGGAGGCCCGCGCCTGGCGTGAGTGGCTGCTCCGGGCGGTCGCGGGCGACCCGGAGAACCTCCAGATCATGTACGGCATCGCCGGCGAGCGCGAGCTCGGCGAGGCGGAGCTGGACTGGCTGCCCGGCTACGAGAACTCCACCCCGGTCCGCGTCGGCAACGGCGCCGCCAACCAGCTCCAGCTCGACGTGTACGGCGAGGTCACCGAGGCGCTGCACCTGGCGCACATGACGGGGCTGACGCGCAACGACTACGCGATGGGACTCCAGCTCAAGCTGATCGAGTACCTGGAGAAGCACTGGGAGGAGCCCGACGAGGGCATCTGGGAGGTGCGCGGGCCGCGCCGCCACTTCGTGCACTCCAAGGTGATGGCCTGGGTCGCGGTCGACCGGACCATCAAGCTGGTGGAGTCCGGGGACGTCGAAGGACCACTGGAGCGGTGGCGCGAACTGCGCGACGACATCCACCGGGACGTCTGCGAGCGGGGCTACGACAAGGAGCGCAACACCTTCACCCAGTCCTACGGGTCGAAGGAACTGGACGCCTCCCTGCTGCTCATCCCGCAGATGGGCTTCCTGCCTCCGGACGACAAGCGGGTCATCGGCACGATCGAGGCGATCCAGCGGGAGCTGTCCACGGAGGACGGCTTCATCCTGCGCTACCCCACGGAGGGCGAGGACGCGGGCGTGGACGGTCTGGCGGGCGACGAGGGCGCGTTCCTGGCCTGCTCGTTCTGGATGGCCGACGACCTGGCGATGATCGGCCGGGTGGACGAGGCCCGCCAGCTCTTCGAGAAGCTGCTGTCGCTCCGCAACGACCTGGGACTGCTGGCCGAGGAGTGGGACTCCGGCCTCCAGCGGCAGGTCGGGAACTTCCCGCAGGCGTTCAGCCACGTCCCGCTGATCGACACGGCCCTGCGGCTGACGGCGAGCGGCGCGTACGTCGGCTGAGCCGCCCGGAACACGCGGGGCGGCCCCCGGCTTCGAGCCGGGGGCCGCCCCCGTCCGTTTCTCAGGGGGCGGTGAGCGGTTCGGCCTCGTACGCCCGGTGGAGCAGGTCCAGGAAACGCGGGGCCGCGGGCAGCGTGGTGGCGCCGATCCGGTGGACGGGCACGCCCGGCGTCCAGGAGTTCATGACGACGGCGCCGGCGAGGGCGGACAGATCGGCGGGGGTGACGTCGACGGTCCGCTGAGCGGCCCCGAGCCGCTCCAGCCGGCGGCGGACGATGCCCAGGGTCGTCCCGGTCAGCACGTCGGCGCGTGGCCACACCACCGCGTCGCCGTCCCAGAAGGCCAGGTTCCAGATCGTGGCCTCGCTGAACCGGCCCGCCCGGTCGAGGAAGGCGGCGTCGTCGAACCCGTCGGCGGCGGCCTGCCGCAGGAGGTGGGTCTTGGCCACCTCCCCGACGTGCTTGACGTGCGGCAGGAACCGCTCGTGCTCGACCGCCGCCAGGGCCAGCGGGCCGTCCGGGCCGGACGACGCCGGCCCGGTGCGGACCAGGAGTGCCGGGTCGGCGTCGGCGGCGGTGAACTCGCCGGCCGGGGAGTACACGGTGGCCGTCAGCGAGAGGTCGGCCGGTCCGTCGCGCAGCGCCGTACGCAGCAGGGAGCGCACCGATTCCTCGGGCAGGGCCCGGCCGAACAGCTCCACCGAGGCGGACCGCAGCCGCTCCAGGTGGAGGTCCAGGCCGCGGAACCGGCCGTCGCGGACCTGCGCGGCGGTGAAGTGGGCGTGGCCCGCGAAGGCGAGCGGGGCGAGGTCGCCGGCGGCCGCCGGACGGCCGTTCAGGTGCGTGACGTACGGGGAATCTTCGCTCATGGCCCGGACGTTAGGGTCTGACACCGGTGGCAAGGTCAAGCGGGAACGGGGCACGGGCACATGCTGATCGGGGAGTTGTCCCGGCGGACCGGGGCCAGTGCGCGGTCTCTGCGGTACTACGAGGCGCAGGGGCTGCTGGCGGCGCGGCGCGGGACGAACGGCTACCGAGCCTACGACGAGGACGCGGTCCGCACCGTGGGGCAGATCCGCGCGCTGCTGCGGGCGGGACTGTCCACCGAGGTGATCCGTCAGGTGCTGCCGTGCACACGGGGCGACCGGGGCTTCGACTGGTGCGCGGAGCTGCGGGAGGTCCTGGACGGCGAACTGGCGGTCATGGACGAGCGGATCGAGGCGCTGCGGCTCAGCCGGGGAGCGCTGGCGGGGTTGCTGGGCGACGGGTGAGCGGCGCGGCGGCGGGACGGTCACGCGCCCACCGCCCCCGGCGTTCCGCGCCCCCTCCGACGCGTTGTCGCGGCGCACGGGGCCCGCCGACGCTCGTTACCTGCGAGTACCCGTCCCCTGCGGTGTGCGTCACATCCGCCGGGCGGTAGCGTCCTGAACAGGGCGGTCCGATTCCGGGCCGTCCGGACAGGACGACCGCCCGGACGACGGACAGACACCGCCGGGCCGGGCAGGGCAGGGCACCAGGAAAGCGGGCCGGGTACGTGGAGAGCCACAGCGGGATCACCGTGCAGCGGGCGCTGGAGCTGCCGGGGCTGCGCGCCGGGCTCCCCGAGGTGGTGGCCGGCGCCGACCGGCTGAACCGTACGGTGCGCTGGGTGCACGCGGGCGAGGTCCCCAACATCGCCTCCCTCCTCAAGGGCGGCGAGCTGCTCCTGACCACCGGGCTGGGCCTGGGCGCCCGCCCCGCCGAACAGCGGGCCTTCGTCCACCGCCTCGCCGACCGGGGCATCGCCGCCCTGGTGGTGGAGCTGGGCCCGCGGTTCGGCCGGCTGCCCTCCTCCATCGTGGACGCGGCCCGTGCGGCCGGGCTCCCGCTGGTCCAGCTGCACCGCGAGGTGCCGTTCGTCGCGGTGACCGAGGAGGTGCACACCGAGATCGTCAACGGGCACTACGCGCTGCTCCAGCAGGCGGAGGAGGTGCACCGGCGTGCCACACGGGCGTTGCTCGACGGGGGCGGGGTGCCGCAGGTCCTCGGAATCCTCGCCGACTTCACCGCCAACCCGGTCTTCCTGGAGACGCCCGACGGCCGTCTCCTGTACGCGGCGTCCACCGGGACCGGACCGGTGGGCGCGGACCCGCTCCAGGTCTGGGAGGGCATGCGCGGCGACCGGGCGGCCAGGGAGAGCCCCCCGGCCGGCGCGGTGCTGGTGGACGTGCCGGGCGGCGGTCCCGAGACCGGTGCGGTGCGGGCCCGGCTGGTGCTGCTCGCGGTGGCCGGGCCGCTGGCGACGGTCCACCGCATGGCGGCGGGGCGGGCGGCGGGTCTGCTCGCCGTGGTGCTGATGCAGGCCCGGCAGGAGGAGGAGCTGGCCGCGCGGGGGCGGGGTGACTTCCTGACCGACCTCGCGGAGGGCCGGATCGCCCCGGAGGACGCCCCCGCCCAGGCTCGGGTGCTCGGCTTCCGGCCGGGCGACACCCCACTGCTGCCGGTGGTGATGCGGCTGGCCCCCGAGCTGTCCCCCTCGGGCAACTGGTCGCTGCTGGCCCGCGCGGTCCTGGAGGAGCTGGCCTCGGTCGGCGTGCCGGTGCTGCTGGGCGTACGACCGGTGGAGGGGCGGGTTCCGCTGCTGCTGGGGCTGCGTTCGGAGGGGGAGCGCACGGCGGTCGCGGACCGGGTGGCGGCGGCGCTGCGGGCGGGCGTGGAGCGGGCGGGGCTCGACCGCCCCGGATCGCGGCCGCCGGTGGTCGTGGTGGGCGTCGCCGGTGGCTGGGCCGGGGCGGGCGCGGGGCTGCGGCACGCGTCGGAGACGGCGACGGCCGCGCAGGGGCTGGACGAACGGCCCTGGTACGACGCCCGGCGTCTCGACATCGACCTGCTGCTGTGGCGGCTGCGGGACCATCCGGATCTGGCGGCGTTCGTGGACCGGGCGATCGGTCCGCTGCGCGAGCACGACCGGGCCTCGCGCCCGCCGCTGCTGCCGACGCTCCAGGCGTATCTGGAGCACGCGGGCCGCAAGGCGGAGACCGCACGCGAGCTGCACCTCAACCGCCAGACGCTCTACAACCGGCTGGCCCGCATCGGTGAACTGCTGGGCACGGACCTGGACGACCCGCAGACGGTGCTGGCGCTGAGCCTGGCGCTGCGGGCCCGCCGCCACACGAGCTGACCGGCGGACGCGGGGTCGGGATCGGCGGCCGGGCCCTCGCCGCCTCTGCCTCCCCGGTCCGCTCAGCGCCCGCGCCCGATGGCCGACGGCTGGGCCAACTCGTCGTAGACGCTGAGCACATGGGCGATCGTGTCGTCCTCGGTGGGCCAGTCGGCCGCCTGCGCCCGCCCTGCCTCGGCGAGCCGGTCGCGCTCCGCCGGGTCCTCGATCAGCCGCACCACCGCGCCGGCGAGGGCCTCGGCGTTCCCGTACGGCACCAGTGCGGCGGCTCCTCCGACCAGTTCGGGGGTGCCGCCGACCGCGGTGGCGACCAGCGGAACCCCGGCGCGCAGCGCCTCCTGGGCCAGCAGGGAGCGCCCCTCCCACCGGCTCGGCAGCAGGGCCAGGTCGGCGGCGGCGAGCAACTCCCCGGCCCCGTGACGGGATTCGAGGAGGACCACGGGCAACTCCTCGTCCCTGATCCGCCGTCGCAGCGCGTCCCGGTCCTGCCCCTCCCCCGCGATGACGAGCAACGGCTCGGGGTCCAGGCCCCGCCAGAGACGGGCCGCGTCCAGCAGGCCGCCGAAGCCGTGCTGCGGCACGAGGGCGCCGGCGGCCATCAGCAACGGCCGGTCCACCGCGCCGAGTTCGGCCCGCAGTTTGTCGGGGTCCGCGTCGGCGCCGGTCCCGTCGCCGAGATCTTCCGGGCACGGCGGCGGAACGGTGAACGGAGCGAGCCGGGCGTCGCGTGCCCCCCGTTCGCGGGCCAGGTCGACCAGGTCGGAGGTGGGGGCGAGGACCACGGCGGCGGCCCGGGCGGCGCGGCGTTCCAGCAGGTGCAGGATCTGCCGGCGGGCCCCTTCCGCGTACCGCCGCGTGTGCCAGGTCATCACCAGGGGTACGGAGCGTCCGCTCAGCGCGAGGGCGGTGCGGGCGGCGGCGTGGAGGCCGTGGGCATGGACGACGTCCGCCCCCGCGCAGGCGGCCCGCAGGGCGGCGACGGCGGCCGGGTCGCTGCGCCGGGGCACCGGGAGGAAGCGGGCCCCGGCCGCCGTGAAGTCATGGGCGCGGTCCACCGCGGGCGGGGCGCAGACGGTCACCCGGACCCCGCGCGCCACCAGTCCGGCGGCCAGCGAACCGGCGTGCGCGCTGCCGCCCGCGCTGCCGCCGCCCAGGACGTGGACCGTACGCAGTTGTGACACGTTGATCGGCTCCCCGGGGCTCCCCCGTCGGCGGCAAGGACAGCGCCAAGGATGCCAGCCCGTACGCACGTCCGGGACCGACGTAACGTTGCTGCACCGTCCGCGGCGGCAACCGAACGCACTCCATCACCCTCACGGGTGAACTTCGAGGCGCGAAGTTGTCACCTCTGTCCGGTGAACGCCCGCTGCGGCCCGCAGGACGGCCGCCCCCGCCCCTCGCGCCCGGCCCGCCCGGCCGAACCGGCGCCGGACCCCGCGCGCGGACACGTGCGGGCGGGAGAAGCCCCCGCCCGCACCCGGACCTTCCCGTACCCGCCGGCACCGGCGGGGTCCCTGGAGCCCCCGCCGGCCCCCGGAATCCGCTCAGCCGTCGGCGCGGGCCGTGGCCAGCAGCTCCTCGGCGTGGGCGCGGGCCGTCTCGGAGTCCTCCTGGCCCGCCAGCATCCGGGACAGCTCCCGCACCCGGTCCTCGCCCTCCAGGACGGTGACGCCGCTGCGGGTCACGGAACCGTCCACAGTCTTCTCGACCAGCAGCTGCCGGTCGGCGAAGGCAGCCACCTGCGGCAGGTGGGTCACGACGACCACCTGCGCGGACTTGGCGAGCTTGGCGAGCCGCCGGCCCACCTCGACCGCCGCCTTGCCGCCGACGCCCGCGTCGACCTCGTCGAAGAGGTACGTCGGCACGGGGTCGGAGCCCGCGAAGACGACCTCGACCGCGAGCATCACGCGGGACAGCTCACCGCCCGAAGCGCCCTTGGCGATCGGCCGGGGCTGGGCCCCGGGGTGTGGGGCGAGCAGCAGTTCGACCTCGTCCGCTCCGGACGGGCCGTAGACGACGCTGCGCCCGCCGATGTCGATGCCGGAGGCCTCGTCAGCAGCCTCGGTCTGCCGGATGGCGAAGGAGACCCGCGCGTGCGGCATGGCCAGCGAGGCCAGCTCCTCGGTCACCGCCTCGGCGAACCGGGCGGCGGCCTCCGTCCGCGCGTCGGTCAACGCCTGCCCGAGCACCGAGAGTTCGGCCCGCAGACCGTCGCGCTCGGCGGTCAGCTCCCCGATCCGCTCGTCGTCGCCCTCCAGCTCGGTGAGCCGGCCCGCGCCCTCCTGGGCCCAGGCGAGCACGGCCGTGATGTCCTCCCCGTACTTACGGGTCAGGGCGGTCAGCGCGGCCCGGCGCTCCTCCACGGCGGCCAGCCGCAGCGGATCGGCCTCCAGCTGGTCGGCGTAGCCCGCCAACTCTCCGGAGACGTCGGCGATCAGGATGGAGATCTCACCGATCCGGTCCGCCAGCGCGGCGAGCGCCGGGTCGTGCGCCCGGACCCCGTCCAGGGCCTGCCCGGCGGCGGCGACCACGGTGGTCGCGTCGATGCTCTCCGGGTCCTCCGGGTTCCCCGCCAGCGCGGTGTGCGCGAGAGACGCCGCGGAGGCGAGGGCCTCGGCGTGTCCGAGCCGCTCCGCCTCGGCGGCCAACTCCACGTCCTCGCCCGGCAACGGCTCGACCGCGGCGACCTCGTTCAGCCCGAACCGCAGCAGGTCCGCCTCCTGGGCCCGCTCGCGGGCCCGCGTGGTCAGCTCCTCCAGCTCGGCGGCGACGGCCCGCAGCCGCCGGTAGGCAGCCGCGTACTTGGCGTGCGGGACCTCCACCCCGTCCCCGGCGTACCGGTCCAGGGCGCCCCGCTGCCGCGCCGGCTTGAGCAGGCCCTGCTGGTCGGTCTGGCCGTGCACGGCGACGAGGTCGTCCGCCAGCTCGGTGAGGACCCCCACCGGCACGGACCGGCCGCCGAGGTGGGCGCGTGAGCGCCCCTCGGCCGAAACGGTACGGCTGATGAGCAGCGCGCCGTCGTCCAGCTCCGCCCCGGCCTCCTCGGCCCGCAGCGCCGCCGCGTCGGCCTCGGACACCGTGATCCGGCCCTCGACGACGGCGGCCTTGGCCCCGATCCGTACGAGGGCGGGGTCGGCGCGCCCGCCGAGCAGCAGCCCGAGACTCGTGACGACCATGGTCTTGCCCGCACCGGTCTCACCCGTCACCGCGGTGAAACCGGGTGACAGCTCCACCACCGCGTCGTCGATGACTCCGAGCGACCGTATCCGCATCTCCTCCAGCACGGACATGACCTTACGAGGTCCCGGACCGCACGCGCGACGGACCCCGTCCCCGGATTCACTCTCCCGGGGGTTTCCGGCCCGGTCGCGGAGGCCGCGCGAAGGCGACCCGAAGACCGTGCGGAGCCCCGCGGAGGCCGCGGGGCTCCGGCCCGGACGTCAGTGCGGAGCGCCCCGCCATCCCGAGACGGGCAGCGCGAACTTCGCCACCAGCCGGTCGGTGAACGAGGCCTGGTGCAGCCGTGCCAGCCGGACGGGCACCGCCCCGCGCCGCACCTCGACCCGCGCTCCGGCGGGCAGTTCCACGGTCCGCCGCCCGTCGCACCACAGCACCCCGTGCGGGGTGTGCGGCTGCACCTCGACGGCGAGCACCGATGTGGGCGAGGTCACCAGCGGCTTGGCGAACAGGGCGTGGGCGCTGATCGGGACCATCAGCAGCGCCTCGACCTCGGGCCAGACGACGGGGCCGCCCGCCGAGAACGCGTACGCGGTCGAGCCGGTCGGCGTGGCGCAGACGATCCCGTCGCAGCCGAACCCGGTGACCGGGCGGCCGTCGATCTCCAGGACCACTTCGAGCATCCGCTCGGGCGACACCTTCTGCACGGCCGCCTCGTTGAGCGCCCAGTCGGTGTGCACCACATCGCCGTTGCTGTGGACGAGGACGTCGATGGTCATGCGCTCCTCGACCTCGTAGTCGCGGGTGACGACCCGCGAGACCACCCGGTCGAGGTCGTCGCGCTCGGCCTCGGCGAGGAAGCCGACGCGTCCGAGGTTGACGCCGAGCATCGGCACCCCGGAGGCGCGGGAGAACTCGGCGCCGCGCAACAGGGTGCCGTCACCGCCGAGGACGATCAGCAGCTCGCAGCCGTCCACGGCGGCGGGGCTGGTGTCCGTGACCGTCTCCACGGTGTCCGGGAGCGGCAGATCGGCCGCCTCGGTCGCCAGGACCCGTACGCCGAGCCCGTTGTGCAGCAGACCCTGCACGACGAGTTCCGCGCTGCGGATCGCGGCCGGACGGCCGGTGTGCGCCAAAAGGAAGACTGTTCGTGCCGCATTCGTCGTCAACGAGGCCCCTCCGCCACTGCACGGTCGACATCCGCGGGATCCGGCTCAGGTGCGCCGGCCCGCAGCCACAGAAAGTACTCGACGTTCCCGGACGGGCCGGGCAGCGGACTGGCCGTCACCCCCCGTACGCCGAGGCCGAGCCCCCACGCCCGCCGCGCCACTTCCCGTACGGCCTCGGCGCGCAGTTCGGGGCTGCGCACCACTCCGCCGCTGCCGAGCCGCTCCTTGCCGACCTCGAACTGCGGCTTGACCATGAGGACCAGGTCGGCGTCGGGCCCGGCGCACCGGGCGAGGGCGGGCAGCACGAGGCCCAGCGGAATGAAGGACAGGTCCCCCACCACCAGGTCGACCGCCTCACCGTCGATGTCCTCCAGGGTCAACTCCCGCACATTGGTACGGTCCTTGACCACGACGCGTTCGTCGGACTGCAGGGACCAGGCGAGCTGGCCGTAGCCGACGTCCACGGCGACGACCTGCCGGGCCCCGGCGCGCAGCAGCACATCGGTGAACCCGCCCGTGGAGGCCCCGGCGTCCAGCGCCCGCCGTCCTTCGACGGCCAGCCCGAGCGGCACGAAGGCGGCGAGCGCCCCGGCCAGCTTGTGACCGCCGCGCGAGACGTAGTCGGGGTCGCCGTCGTCCTTGGTGACGACGATCGCGGCGGCCGTCTCGACCTGGGTGGCGGGTTTGGTCGCGGTGGTGCGGCCGACGGTGACGCGCCCCGCGGCGATCAGCTGGCTCGCGTGCTCCCGCGAGCGGGCGAGCTTGCGGCGTACCAGCTCGGCGTCGAGGCGGCGACGTGCCACTCCTGCCACGTTCGGTTCAGCTCCTGTTGTCGTGACGCGTGTCGTGACGCGTGTCCTGCGTGCGGTGCGAAGGCGTGGGCACGGGGCCGGGTGCGGCGGCCGCCGGACGGGCGTCCAGCGAGGTCAGCTCGGCCCGCAGCCCACGGTGTACATCCTCGTACACCTCGACGTGCCCGTCCGCCGGGAGGTGGTCGGCGTCGGCCAGCCGCTCCAGCCGGGCGTCCACGGCGGCGTGCCCGGTGGGGGTGCGGACGACCCCGAGGGGCGCGGGTCCGGCGGGCTCGGAGGAGGGAGCCACGGGTTCGCCCGGCCCGGCCGCCCCGGCGAGGGACGCCGAGGGGCCGGAGGACTCGGCGGTGGGCGTCGCGGTGGCCGGGTCCCCGGCCACCGCGTCATCGGTGTCGCTCATGCCGAAACGCTACCTCGGCGGGCCGGTGTACCGTCGAGCACGATGGCGACCATGGAGGAGTGCCGCAGCGCACTGAGAAGACTTTCCGACAACCTCGCGGCGGCCGGAGGCGGCGTACGCGACGCCGCCGCCCTCGACCGCTCGCTGAGCTGTCACATCACCGACCTCGACATCACGTTCACCGGCCGGCTGGCCGACGGCCGGATCGAGGTGCGGGACACGGTCGAGGGGCCACCGCGGGAGAAGGCCGGGATCAGGCTCGCGATGACGGGTGACGACCTGGTGGCTCTGGTGGACGGCGACCTGAACTTCGCGAAGGCGTGGGCCTCGGGCCGCGTACGCCTGGAAGCCGGCTTCCGGGACCTGCTGAAGCTGAGATCCCTGCTGTGACGGCTCCCGGCGTACGGGCGGCGGAACCGAGCCCGTACGTCCGGGGTGGGAGGACGAGGAGCGGCGGGGGTGCGCCCCGCGCCGCCGCATCTCAGGCAGGGATCTTCCGCGCCTTGCGGGCCGCCGGTACGACCAGCGGCGTCCCGGTCTCCGGGTCGTCGATCACCTGGCACCGCATCCCGAACACCCGCTCCACCAGCTCCGCGTCGACGACGTCCGAGGGCGGACCCTCCGCGACGACCTCCCCGTCCCGCATCGCGATGAGGTGTGTGGCGTACCGGGCGGCGTGGTTCAGGTCGTGGAGCACGGCGACCAGCGTGCGGCCCCGCGACTCGTGCAGCTCCGCGCACAGGTCGAGGACGTCGATCTGGTGCTGGATGTCGAGGTACGTCGTCGGCTCGTCGAGCAGCAGCAGCGGCGTCTGCTGGGCCAGCGCCATGGCGATCCAGACCCGCTGGCGCTGACCGCCGGACAGCTCGTCGACGTAGCGGTCGGCCAGAGCGGCGACGCCGGTGGACTCCATGGACTCCTCCACCACCCGCTCGTCCTCGGGCGACCACTGCCGCAGCAACCCCTGGTGCGGGTAGCGGCCGCGGGCGACGAGGTCGGCGACGGTGATCCCGTCCGGGGCTATGGAGGTCTGCGGCAGCAGTCCCAGCGTCAGGGCGACCTTCTTCGCGGGCAGCCGGTGGATGGCCTGCCCGTCCAGCAGCACCTGCCCCTGGCTCGGCCTGAGCATCCGGGCGAGCGCGCGCAGCAGGGTCGACTTGCCGCACGCGTTGGGGCCGACGATCACGGTGAAGGAGTTGTCGGGGATCTCCACCGAGAGGTTCTCGGCGATGACCCGCCGGTCGTATCCGAGGGTCACCGATTCCGCGGTGAGGCGCTGCATGGTCGTACTCCCGGAGTCGGTGAGGTGGAACGGCACGGCGGGTGGCACGGGCGGACCACCGCACAGCACCAGGTTAGGTCACCCTATCTTCCTCGCCGGTCCGTCGGCAGCGGGCGGTCGCACCGGCCCCGGCGCCCGGTCCGCCCGAGGCATCGGAGGGCCGGGTCCGGGGGCCGAGGGCAGGTTCAGAGGCCGAGCCGGGCGACGGCCTTCGCCGTCTCCAGCCGGCACCCGTCCGGACCGGCGAAGGTCCAGGCCGCCGCGCAGAGGGCCCGCAGCCCGTCGAGCGCGTCGTCCCCGCCCCCGCCTTCGCTCACCGCTTCGCCCCCGCTCACGGCTTCCAGCACCAGCCGGTCCCCGCGCACGGCGGCCGTCCAGCCCCCGCACCGGTACCCGTCACCGGCCGGCGCCACCTCGGGCTGTCCGGTCAGGAGCCCCCGCAGGTCCCGGTCCACATAGGTCGGCCGGTGCCGCGGCGGTGCTGCGAGGAGCTGGGCCGCGTCGGTCACCCCGGTCAGGACGAGCAGCGAGTCCACGTCCCCGTTGAACGCGCCCTCGATGTCGGTGTCCAGCCGGTCCCCGACGACGAGCGGCCGCTTCGCCCCGGTCCGCAGGACCGTCTCCCGGTGCATCGGCGGCAGCGGCTTCCCCGCGACCTGCGGCTCGGCCCCGGTGGCGATCCGGACGACCTCGACCGCGGCCCCGTTGCCGGGCGCGATGCCCCGCGCGCTCGGGATGGTCAGGTCGGTGTTGGACGCGAACCACGGCAGCCCGCGCCGGATCGCGTAGCTCGCCTCGGCGAACCGCCCCCACGCCATGTCCGGCCCTCCGTACCCCTGGGCCACCGCCGCCGGGTCGTCGTCCGCCGACTCCACCGGTACCAGTCCGCGTTCGCGCAGCGCGACCCTCAGCCCCTCACCGCCGATCGCCAGCACCCGTGCTCCCGGCGGCAGCTGATCGGCGACCAGCCGGGCGACGGCCTGCGCGGAGGTGATCACGTCGGAGGGTTCGGCGGGCACTCCGAGCTCCGTCAGGTGCTCGGCCACGGCGTCCGGCGTCCGCAGCGCGTTGTTGGTGACGTACGCCAGGCGCATGCCCCCGGCCCGTGCCTCCGCCAGCGAATCGACGGCGTACGCGATGGCCTCCCCGCCCGCGTACACGACCCCGTCGAGGTCGAGGAGAGCCGTGTCGTACGCCTCGCTCAGCGCCGTGCCGCTCCCCGCCGGCCGGGACCTCTGGTGCTGGTGGCTCATATGGTTCGCTCCTCTTTGCTCTGTTTCTGCCCCGGCCGCCGCGGATGCCCCCTGCACACATACGATGCCCTGATGAAGACTTCAGGTCCCGTCGCACAGGGGCTGCGGCTGATCCCGTTCCGCGGACTGCGGTACGTCCCCGAGCGGGTCGGCAGCCTCGCCGCCGTGACGTCGCCCCCGTACGACGTGATCGTCCGGCCCGACGGGCTGCACCACCTGGAGTCCGCGGATCCGCACAACATCGTGCGTCTCATCCTCCCCCAGGCCGACACGGCGCGGGACCGGCACCGGCAGGCGGCGGCCACTCTGGACCGCTGGCTGGCCGAGGGGGTCATCGCTCCGGACCCGGACCCGGTGCTCTACGTCTACGAGCAGCGCAACGACGAGATCCTCCAGCGGGGCCTGATCGGGGCCCTGGCGCTCTCCCCCGCCGACGAGGGCATCGTGCTGCCCCACGAGGACGTCATGGACGACGTCGTCGCGGACCGCGCGGAGCTGATGCGGACGACGGGAGCGCATCTGGAGCCGCTGCTGCTGACCTACCGCGGCGACGAGGGCGAACCGGCCGGGGCGGCGGCCGTGATCGAGCGCGTGGTGGAACGCGAGCCGCTGCTGGCCACCACGACGGAGGACGGTTTCCGGCACCGGCTCTGGGCCGTGACGGACCCGGCGGAGCGGAGCGGGATCGCGGCGGACCTCGCCCGCCGCCAGGCCCTCATCGCCGACGGCCACCACCGCTGGGCCACCTACCTGCGGCTCCAGCGGGAGGAGACCGCCCCCGGACCGTGGGACCACGGCCTCGTCCTCCTCGTCGACACGGTCCGCCACCCGCTCCAGGTCCGTGCCATCCACCGGCTCCTACGTAGCCTGCCGGTCTCGCGGGCGGTACGGGCGCTGCACGGTCTCTTCCGTGTGGAACGGGTGGACGGGCCGCTCCCCCACGCCCTGGAGGCGCTGGCGGGGGCAGCGGCCGAAGGCAACGCCTTCCTCCTCGCGGGCGACGGCGGCTTCCATCTGGTGGACCGCCCGGACCCGGCGCTGCTGGGCCGCACGGTACGCGCGGACCGTCCCGAGGCCTGGCGCACCCTGGACGCGTCGGTCCTGCACGCGGCGCTGCTCGACGAGGTGTGGAACGTGCCCGACGCCCCCGAGCACATCGGCTACATCCACGACGCCGCGGCCGCCGTCGAACAGGCGGAACGCCTCGACGCCACGGCGGTCCTGATGCATCCCGTACGCGAAGAGGTCGTCCGGGACCTGGCCCGGCAGGGGGTGACGATGCCGCGCAAGTCGACGTCGTTCGGCCCGAAGCCGGCCACGGGCCTGGTCATGCGGAGCCTCGCACTCGGCTGATCCGCCGGAGGGCGCGGGAAACACGGAAAGGGGTGGCGCTCCGGCCGGAGTGCCACCCCTCTCGCGTCTCAGTCGACCGCTAGGGTCTTTCGTTCGGACCCCGCGAGCACGGCACGATCCACACGAGAGGCCCTAGTTCCGGGCCGGGCCGTCCACGGGACCGTCCTGCTCGTCGTGTCCCTCGGGCGCGGTCTCGTCGGTGTCGTCCGACTCGTCGTCGAGGACGTCGACGAACTCCACGCCGTCGAGCTCGGCGAGGCGGTCCGACGCGTCGGTGGAACCGTCCTTGTCGGCCTCCAGCGCCTTCCCGAACCACTCGCGGGCCTCGTCCTTGCGCCCGACCTCCAGCAGGGCGTCCGCGTACGCGTACCGCAGGCGGGGCGTCCACGACTGGACGGAGCTGGACGCCAGTTCGGGGCTCTGGAGCGTCACGATGGCTGCGTCGATCTGCCCCAGGTCACGGCGTGCCCCTGCGGCCACCAGCCGCATCTCGACCTGGCCGGCCTTGTCCAGCTTCCGCACCTCGGGCTCGCCGGCCATCGCCAGCGCCTTCTCGGGCCGGCCGAGTCCGCGCTCGCAGTCCGCCATGACGGGCCACAGTTCGACGGACCCGGTCATCCGCCGGGCCGCACGGAACTCGGCGAGCGCCTCGGCGTACTTCTGCGTCGCGTACGCCGCGAACCCGGCTGCCTCACGCACAGCGGCGACGCGAGACGCGAGCCGCAGGGCGATACGGGAGTACGCGTACGCCTCCTCGGGGTCCTCGTCGATCAGCCGGGCCACCATGACGAGGTTGCGCGCGACGTCCTCGGCAAGGGTCTTCGGCAGGCTCATGAGCTCCTGACGTACGTCCTTGTCGATCTCGTCGCCCGTGACGTCGTCCGGAATCGGCAGCCGCTTGATCGGCTCGCGGTCACGCTCCCGGTCGTCGCGGCGGAAACCACCACGGTCGCGGTCGTCGCGCGGCCCGCCGCGGTATCCGCCACGGTCGCTACCCCGGTCATCGCGCCGGAAGCCGCCACCACCGCGGTTGTCGTCACGCCGGAAGCCACCGCCGGAAGGCCGGTCGTCATCGCGGCGGGGGCCACGGGGGCGGTCGTCGCGGCGGTCGAACCCGCCACTGGGACGGCCACCGCGGTCATCACGCTGCGCACCACCCCGGTACCCACCACGATCGTCATCACGACGCGGCCCACGATCCCGGTCACGGTCGCGGTCGTCACGCCGGAACCCGCCACCGCCGGAGCCACCACCGCGGTTGTCGTCACGCCGGAAGCCACCACCGGAAGGCCGGTCGTCGTCACGGCGGGGGCCACGGGGGCGGTCGTCGCGGCGGTCGAACCCGCCACTGGGACGGCCACCGCGGTCATCACGCTGCGCACCACCCCGGTACCCACCACGATCGTCATCACGACGCGGCCCACGATCCCGGTCACGGTCGCGGTCATCGCGCCGGAACCCGCCACCGGAAGGCCGGTCGTCGTCACGGCGGGGGCCACGGGGACGGTCGTCACGGCGGTCGAACCCGCCACCACGGCTGTCATCGCGCCGGAAACCCCCACCCGCGCCACCACCACGGCTGTCATCACGACGGAAACCACCGCCGGAGCCACCGCCCCGGTTGTCGTCACGGCGGAAGCCACCACCGGAAGGCCGGTCGTCATCGCGGCGGGGGCCACGGGGGCGGTCGTCGCGGCGGTCGAACCCGCCACTGGGACGGCCACCGCGGTCATCACGCTGCGCACCACCCCGGTACCCACCACGATCGTCATCACGACGCGGCCCACGATCCCGGTCACGGTCGCGGTCGTCACGCCGGAACCCGCCACCGGAAGGCCGGTCGTCGTCACGGCGGGGGCCACGGGGACGGTCGTCACGGCGGTCGAACCCGCCACCACGGCTGTCATCGCGCCGGAAACCCCCACCCGCGCCACCACCACGGCTGTCATCACGACGGAAACCACCGCCGGAGCCACCACCGCGGTTGTCGTCACGGCGGAAGCCACCACCGGAAGGCCGGCTGTCATCGCGGCGCGGACCGCGGTCGCGGTCGTCACGACGGAAGCCGCCGCGATCGTTGTCGCGTCGAGGCGCGCCGGAACCCGACCGGTCGTCACGACCCCCGCGGTAACCGCCCCTGTCATCGCCATCCCGGCGACGCGGCTCGCGCTCCGGACGGTCGTCGGGAGAGTTGGTGGACATGGGTGTGACTCCTGTCTTCGGGTACTGCACACATTCTCGCGCAGCCGTCCGGACGACGCGCTTCGGCAAAACAAAAGGACCCCTGGTCCCAGCGTGAACGCTGGGACCAGGGGTCCTTGAAAGATTGTTCGGCGGCGTCCTACTCTCCCACAGGGTCCCCCCTGCAGTACCATCGGCGCTGAAAGGCTTAGCTTCCGGGTTCGGAATGTAACCGGGCGTTTCCCTAACGCAATGACCACCGAAACCCTATCGGGTTCTAGCGAACAAGCACACTCTTCAATTAAGTAGTGAAACTGTTCAACCGGTGCGATAACTGTTCGCAACCCGGGAACAACACAGTGGACGCGAGCAACTGAGGACAAGCCCTCGGCCTATTAGTACCAGTCAGCTCCACCCGTTACCGGGCTTCCACATCTGGCCTATCAACCCAGTCGTCTACTGGGAGCCTTAACCCTTCAAGAGGGTGGGAATACTCATCTCGAAGCAGGCTTCCCGCTTAGATGCTTTCAGCGGTTATCCTTTCCGAACGTAGCCAACCAGCCATGCCCTTGGCAGGACAACTGGCACACCAGAGGTTCGTCCGTCCCGGTCCTCTCGTACTAGGGACAGCCCTTCTCAATATTCCTACGCGCACAGCGGATAGGGACCGAACTGTCTCACGACGTTCTAAACCCAGCTCGCGTACCGCTTTAATGGGCGAACAGCCCAACCCTTGGGACCGACTCCAGCCCCAGGATGCGACGAGCCGACATCGAGGTGCCAAACCATCCCGTCGATATGGACTCTTGGGGAAGATCAGCCTGTTATCCCCGGGGTACCTTTTATCCGTTGAGCGACAGCGCTTCCACAAGCCACTGCCGGATCACTAGTCCCGACTTTCGTCCCTGCTCGACCCGTCGGTCTCACAGTCAAGCTCCCTTGTGCACTTACACTCAACACCTGATTGCCAACCAGGCTGAGGGAACCTTTGGGCGCCTCCGTTACTCTTTAGGAGGCAACCGCCCCAGTTAAACTACCCATCAGACACTGTCCCTGATCCGGATCACGGACCCAGGTTAGACATCCAGCACGACCAGAGTGGTATTTCAACGGCGACTCCACAACCACTGGCGTGGCCGCTTCACAGTCTCCCACCTATCCTACACAAGCCGAACCGAACACCAATATCAAACTATAGTAAAGGTCCCGGGGTCTTTCCGTCCTGCTGCGCGAAACGAGCATCTTTACTCGTAGTGCAATTTCACCGGGCCTATGGTTGAGACAGTCGAGAAGTCGTTACGCCATTCGTGCAGGTCGGAACTTACCCGACAAGGAATTTCGCTACCTTAGGATGGTTATAGTTACCACCGCCGTTTACTGG
This sequence comes from Streptomyces sp. V2I9, assembly GCF_030817475.1. NCBI lineage: Bacteria > Bacillati > Actinomycetota > Actinomycetes > Kitasatosporales > Streptomycetaceae > Streptomyces > Streptomyces sp. V2I9. The sequence continues at coordinate 1,102,335 of NZ_JAUSZJ010000002.1, forward strand.
CGCTTAAGTTCTCAGCTTCGCCACCCCGAAAGGCAGCTAACCGGTCCCCTTAACGTTCCAGCACCGGGCAGGCGTCAGTCCGTATACATCGCCTTACGGCTTCGCACGGACCTGTGTTTTTAGTAAACAGTCGCTTCTCGCTGGTCTCTGCGGCCACCCCCAGCTC